>JBBSCV010000285.1:0-5597 GCA_038249925.1 Burkholderiales bacterium | reverse complement strand
GGCCTGCCGGCCCAGGCGGGCCATCTGCACAGCGTGGTGGGGTTGGTCTGGCGCTCGGTGGTGCTGTGGATGCTGCTGGTGGCGCTGCTGACGCTGGCGCACATCGTCGGTTAGCGATACACAGCTTGGTCTTTGAACGGTGGCGGCGCTGGCGTCGACATTGGCGGTCGGGCCGGCGCTGTTGCCGTTACCAGCGCTTTTGCGAAAGCTCGTCGAACAGCTCGCCGTAGATGCGCTGCCGGGTCGGGCTGATTTCCCCGCGCGCCGCCGCGTCACGCACACCGCAGCCGGGTTCGTGCAGGTGGCTGCAGTTGTGGAAACGGCACTCGCCCATCACGGCGGCGTAGTCGGGCATCAGGCCGGCCAGATGCTCGGGTGCCACCTGGCGCAGGCCAAATTCCTGGAAGCCGGGTGAATCGATCAAGGCGCCGCTGCGCTCGTCGTCAAGCCAGTACCAGCGCGTGCTGGTGGTCGTGTGGCGGCCGGTGTTCAGGGCCTGCGAGATCTCGCCCACCTGGGCCGCAGCCTTGGGCACCAGCAGATTGATGAGCGTGCTCTTGCCCATGCCGCTAGGCCCCAGCACCAGCGTCGTTCGGCCTGCCAGCAGCGGCATCAGGGTCGCCTGCGAAGCTTCAGGCTCTGTCTTCAGCGCGAGCTCGACGACCGGCACACCCATGGCGCGGTAAGGCGCCAGGCGCTCGCGCGCCACGGCAATGCCGGGCAGGTCGGTCTTGTTCAGGCCAATGAGCGCGGGGATGTCGGCCGCCGCAGCCGCGATCAGCGCGCGCGTCAATTGCGATTCGCTGAACACCGGTTCGGCGGCCACCAGCACCAGCAGTTGGTCCAGGTTGGCAGCGAAGGACTTCGTGCGCCATTCGTCTTGACGGAAGAGCAGGTTGCGGCGAGGCACCAGGCTGTCGATGACGCCGCTGTCGCCGGTGGTCTGCCACAGCACGTGGTCACCGACGACGAGTTCGCTCTTCTTGCCGCGCGTCTGGCACAGCACACGCACGCCTGCCGGTGTTTCCACCATCACCTGGCGGCCGTGCGCGGCCACCACCAGGCCGGGTTTGGCCGCAGAGGCAGCGGCCTCGGTCAAGGCAAGAGCGCGTCCAGCTTCGCGGCGCAGATGAAGTCGTTGATGGAAATGCCGCCCACCGAATGCGTGTTGTAGCGCACCGTGCAGCGGTTGTAGCTGACCATCAGGTCGGGGTGGTGGTCTTCGACGTGCGCCACCCAGGCCACGGCGTTCACGAAAGCCATGGTGCGGTGGTAGTCGGGAAAGTCATAGCGCTTTTGAATGGCGCCGTCCACCAGCGCCCAGCCGGGGGCTTGCGCCAGCCGGGCCTCGATCTGCGCCTCTGCCATGGGCCCCTGGCCTTCCAGGGGCTGACAGCGTTGGGTAGCCAATGTGTTCATGAGGGTTCAGGCCATCGCGGCGGTGGTGAAGGGCGTCGGCGTTGGCGCCGGCAGGGCGGCCAAGCGCTCCGAAGCCGGCGGGTGCGAGTAGTAGAAGCGCACGTAAAGCGGGTCGGGCGTCAGCGTGGCGGCGTTGTCCTCGTGCAGCTTGAGCAGCGCGCTGGCAAGGTCGGCACCGCCGGCCTGCTGCGTGGCATAGGCATCGGCCTGGAACTCGTCGCGGCGCGAAAAGTATGCGGCCAGCGGGCTCACGAACAAGGTGAAGGGCGGCAACGCCAGCATGAAGAGCAACAGCGCCAGCGCGTGGTTGGGGGCGCCGATGTTGGGCTGCACGCCCAGCCCGGCGTAAAAGCCGCTCTGCCCCGCCAGCCAGCCCAGCAGCGCCAGGCCAGCCAGGCTGAAGGCGAAGATCGCGACCATGCGCTTGAGCACGTGCTTGTGCTTGAAGTGGCCCAGCTCATGGGCCAGCACCGCTTCCACCTCGGCGGGCGTCAGGCGCTGCAGCAAGGTGTCGAAAAACACCACGCGTTTGGCCGCGCCCAGGCCGGTGAAGTAGGCGTTGGCGTGGGCCGAACGCTTGCTGCCGTCCATCACGAACAAGCCCTTGGCGGCAAACCCGCAGCGCTGCATCAGCGCCTGCACGCGCAGCTTGAGGGCCTCGTCCGGAAGCGGCTCGAACTTGTTGAACATCGGCGCGATGACCGTGGGGTAGAGCACCATCAGCACCAGGTTGAAGCCGACCCAGGTCACCCACGCATACAACCACCACAGCCCGCCTGAAGCACCCATGATCCACAAGATGACTGCCGCCAGCGGCAGCCCGATGAGCACACCCACCGCGGCGCCCTTGGCCAGATCAGCCAGCCAGAGCTTCGGCGTCATGCGGTTGAAGCCGAATCGTTGTTCAACGCGAAAGGTGCTGTAGGCATCGAGCGGCAGTTCCAGCAGCGAGCCGATCAGCGTGAAGACCGCCAGCAACGCCAGCTGATAGGCCATCGTGCCCCAGACCGGCAACACGTGATCCACCAGCCACAGGTTCAGCGTGTCCAGCCCGCCCAGCAGCGTCCAGCTCAGCAACACGAGGCTGGCAAACGCCGTGGAAAACAGTCCCAGCCGGCCCTTGGCCAGCGTGTAGTCAGCGGCGCGCTGGTGCGCCTGCAGTGTGACGGTGCCGACGAAGGCTGCAGGCACCGCGTTGCGATGGGCAGCCACATGACGCATCTGGCGTGTGGCCAGCCAAAGCTTGACCGCCAGCGAGAGCAGCAGCGCAGCCGCGAAGGCCAGGGTGACATGGTCGGATTGCATGGGCCGCGAGTGTAGGCTTGGGCGAGAATCGCGGCCCACCCTGCCTGGCAAGACACCATGAGCGACGCGACCTCGGCCACTCCTCCAGCCACCCCTTCGGCTTCCACCTCCGCCATCACGCTGGCGCTGAGCGACCAGAACCTGGTCTGGATCGACCTCGAGATGACCGGCCTCTACCCTGACACCGACCGCATCATCGAGGTGGCCGTCGTCGTCACCGACCCGCATTGCACGGTGCGGGTGGAAGGCCCGGTCTTCGCCGTGCACCAGACCGATGCCGTGCTGGCCGGCATGGACTCGTGGAACACGGGCACCCACGGCAAGAGCGGGCTCACCGCGCGCGTGCGGGCTTCCACCATCGACGAGGCCTCGGCCGAGGCACAGGTGATCGAGTTCCTGAAGCAATTCGTGCCCAAGGGCAAGAGCCCGATGTGCGGCAACAGCATCTGCCAGGACCGCCGTTTCCTTGCGCGCACCATGCCCGCGCTGGAGGGCTTTTTCCACTACCGAAACCTCGATGTCAGCACGTTGAAGGAACTGGCGCGGCGCTGGAAGCCGGCGGTGATGGACAGCTTCAAGAAAGCCCAGGCGCACACCGCGATGGCCGACATCCACGAGTCCATCGACGAGTTGCTGCATTACCGCCAGCATTTCCTGGCGCTTTAGGGCACGCCTGCGACGCAGCCATGCGCGGTGACTTTTTGCTTTGGCGCGGCCACAGACCGGTTTCAGGCGTGAACTGAGCCTGCCCATGTTCCAGGGTTACCTGCCCACCATCTTCAGCGGCCTCGGCGTCACGCTGGCCATTGCCGTGCTGTCGCTGGTGGTGGCCTGTGTCTTCGGGCTGCTCGGTGCCATCGCCAAGCTGTCGGGTTCGCGCGTGGCGCGGGCTGCCGCCGAAACCTACACCACACTGATCCGCGGCGTGCCGGAACTGGTGCTGATGTTGATCATCTTCTACGGCGGCCAGATCCTGCTGAACGAACTGGTCGAGGCACAAGGATGGGACTACATCGACGTGCCGCCCTTCGTCGCCGGCACGCTGACCATCGGGTTCATCTTCGGCGCCTATCTCACCGAAACATTTCGCGGTGCCATCCTGGCCGTGCCGCGTGGGCAGATGGAGGCGGCCGCAGCCTACGGCCTGACGCGGGGCCAGGCGCTGCGCCGCATCCTGCTGCCGCAGATGGTGCGGCATGCCATTCCGGGCTTTGCCAACAACTGGCTGGTGATGGTCAAGGCCACGGCCCTGGTCTCGATCATCGGGCTGGACGACATGCTGCACCGGGCCAACATGGCGGCCTCGGCCACACGCGAGCCCTTCACGTTTTTCATGCTTGTCGCGGCGCTGTATCTGGCCATCACCACGGTCTCCATCCTGCTGCTTTCGCGCCTTGAAAAGCGCTACAGCCTGGGTGTGAAGACCGTTCACTTCTGAAGCTGCCCGTGTTCGACTGGCAAGTCATCCAGGACAGCCTGCCGGCCTTTGCCGGCGGCCTGGGCGTGTGCCTGGTGCTGCTGTTGATCAGCGTCGGCACGGGCTTTGTGGTCTCGGTGCCGCTGGCGGTGGCGCGTGTGTCGTCGAGCCGCGTGCTGTGGATGCCCGTGTGGCTCTTCACCTATGTCTTTCGCGGCACGCCGCTTCTGGTGCAACTGTTCGTCGTGTACTACGGCTTCGCGCAGTTCGAGGCTGTGCGTGAAAGCTTCTTGTGGCCGCTGCTGCGCGAGGCCTGGTTCTGCGCCTGGCTGACTTTTGCGCTGAACACCACGGCCTACACCACTGAAATCTTTGCCGGCGCGCTGCGCGCCACGCCGCACGGCGAGGTCGAAGCCGCGCGCGCTTACGGCCTGTCGGGTTTGAAGCTCTACACCCGCGTGCTGCTGCCCAGTGCTTTGCGCCGCGCCCTGCCGCAGTACAGCAACGAAGTCGTGGGCACGATGCACGCCACTGCCATCGTCAGCACGGTGACGCTGGTGGATGTGACGCGTGTCGCACGCGATGTCTACGCCAACCACTTGCTGCCGGCTGAAGCCTTCGGCACTGCAGCCATCATCTACTTCGCACTCACCTTCACGATGGTGGGTGGCTTCAAGCTGCTGGAAAGGCGCTTCCTGCGCCATTTGCAGACCGAGCGGCGTCCGGCCGCTGCTTGACCGGGCTCCTGATGACCATCGACACCACAGACAACCCCTGGCTGCTGCAGGCCGAGAACATCGTCAAACGTTTCGGCAGCCACGAGGTGCTGCGCGGCGTCAGCGTGCGCGCCCGCCAGGGTGATGTGATCTCGATGATCGGCTCGTCGGGCAGCGGCAAGAGCACCTTCCTGCGCTGCCTGAACCTGCTGGAGCAGCCGCATGGCGGCAGCATCACCGTGGACGGCGAGGCGCTGAGGTTGGTGCCCGACAAGAGCGGCTCGAAGGACGGCGCGCTGAAGGCCGAGAGCGCGGCGCAGCTGCAACGCCTGCGCAAGCGCGTGGCGATGGTGTTCCAGCACTTCAACCTGTGGGCGCACATGACGGCGCTGGAAAACGTCATCGAAGCGCCTGTGCAGGTGCTGGGCCTGAGCAAGGCCGAGGCAACCGAGCGCGCCGAAACCTATTTGCATCGTGTGGGTGTGGCGCACCGCATGAACGCCTACCCGGCGCACCTCTCCGGTGGCGAGCAGCAGCGGGTGGCCATCGCACGTGCGCTGGCGATGGAGCCCCGCGTGATGCTGTTCGACGAACCCACCTCGGCGCTGGACCCCGAACTGGTGGGCGAGGTGCTGCGCGTGATGCGCAGCGTGGCCGAAGAGGGCCGCACGATGATCGTGGTGACGCACGAGATGAGCTTCGCGCGCGAGGTCAGCAACCACGTCGTCTTCCTGCACCAG
>JBBSCV010000284.1:0-5610 GCA_038249925.1 Burkholderiales bacterium | reverse complement strand
GCGGCCAGGTCGTGCGCGCAACGCCGGCCCCATTCGAAGGCGGCCTTGTTGTTGTCGATCTGCACGCCGTTCAGCTCCATCGCGCGCATCAGCGCGGCGTGGCCGAGCGGAACTCGGCCACGCTGCCACGCATAACCCAGCAGCAGCGGGTTGGTGTAGATGCTGTCGCCCAGCAATTGCACCGCCACCTGTTCGGCATCGAAGGCACCCACCAGCGCATCGCCCACGCTGGCGCGCACGGCGGCTTCGCAGTTCGCGCCGGGGAACTGCCAGTCGGCGTTTTTCACGAAAGCGGCGGTGGGGGTGCCGTGCGTGTTCAGTGCCACGTAGGTGCGGCCCTGCTGCATCACCGTCAGCGTGTACTTGGCAGCGCCGACGATGCTGTCGCAGGCGATCACGAGGTCGGCCTTCGCGGTGTCGACCTTGGTCGTGAAGATGGCGTCGGGCCGGTTGGCAATCTGGATGTGGCTCCAGGTGGCGCCGCCCTTCTGCGCCAGGCCGCCGGCGTCTTGCGTGACCACGCCCTTGCCTTCCAGGTGCGCGGCCATGCCCAGCAATGAGCCGATGGTGATGACGCCCGTGCCGCCCACGCCCCCGACCACGATGCCCCAGGCGTGTTCAGCCACCGGCAGCGCCGGCTCAGGCAACGGCGGCAGCGCGCTCAGGTCACCACGCCCATCTTGCAAACTCGCTTTCTTCGCCTTCTTCAGCTGCCCACCTTCCACGGTGACGAAGCTCGGGCAGAAGCCCTTCACGCAGGAATAGTCCTTGTTGCAGCTGTTCTGGTTGATGCGGCGCTTGCGGCCGAATTCGGTTTCCACCGGCTCCACGCTCAGGCAGTTGCTCTGCACGCTGCAATCGCCGCAGCCTTCGCACACCAGTTCGTTGATGACGACGCGCTTTTCGGGTTCAGCCAGCTTGCCGCGCTTCCTGCGGCGGCGCTTCTCGGTGGCGCAAGTCTGGTCGTAGATGATGACCGTGGTGCCGGCGATTTCGCGGAACTGGCGCTGGATGTCGTCGAGCGCGTCGCGGTGGTGCACGGTCACGCCGGCCTCCAACGTCACGCCTTCGTACTTGGCGGGTTCGTCGGTGACGATCACCAGCTTCTTCACGCCTTCGCTGAGCAGGCTCTTCTGAATCTGCACCACGCTGTGGCCTTCAGGCCGTTCACCGATCGGCTGGCCGCCGGTCATCGCCACGGCGTCGTTGTAAAGCACCTTGTAGGTGATGTTCACACCCGAGGCGATGCTCTGGCGGATGGCCAGGATGCCGCTGTGGAAGTAGGTGCCGTCGCCCAGGTTGGCGAACACGTGCGCTTCGTTGGTGAAGGGCGCTTGGCCCGTCCACGCCACCCCTTCACCACCCATCTGGCTGAAGGTCTCGGTGCTGCGGTCCATCCAGGTGGCCATGTAGTGGCAGCCGATGCCGGCCAATGCGCGTGAACCTTCGGGCACGCGCGTGCTGGTGTTGTGCGGGCAGCCGCTGCAGAACCACGGCGCGCGGTCGCCGGTGTCGACCACCATCGCGGCCAGCTGCGCTTCACGCGCGGCGATGGTGGCCAGGCGCTCGTCCATGCGCGCGAAGATGTCGGCCGGAATGCTGCCGTCGCGGCCCAGTTTCTTCAGCCGCTTGGCAATCGCCTTGGCGATGATGGCCGGCGTGAGGTCGGCCTTGGCGCGCAGCAGCCAGTTGTCGCTGGGGTTCGAGCGGCTCCATTCGCCGCCGGTGGCATCACCCGAGCTTGTGGCTTCAGGTTCGTCGAACTTGCCCAGCACGTTGGGGCGCACGTCGGGGCGCCAGTTGTAAAGCTCTTCCTTCAGCTGGTATTCGATGACCTGGCGCTTTTCTTCGACGACCAGGATTTCCTGCAAGCCTGTCGCGAAGTCGCGCGTGATGCTGGCTTCCAGCGGCCACACCACGTTCACCTTGTGCAGCCGCAGCCCGATGGCACGGCAGGTGGCGTCGTCCAGGCCGAGGTCGGCCAGTGCCTGGCGGGTGTCGTTGAAGGCCTTGCCGCTGGCGATGACGCCGAAGCGGTCGTTCGACGACGCGATGACGTTGTGGTTCAGCTTGTTGGCACGCACATAGGCCAGCGCCGCGTACCACTTGTAATCCATCAGCCGCGCTTCCTGCTCCAGCGGCGCGTCGGGCCAGCGCACGTGCAGGCCGCCGGGCGGCATGACGAAGTCTTCGGGCAGCACGATCTTCACGCGGTCGGGGTCGACCAGCACCGAAGACGAAGACTCCACCACCTCCTGGATGGTCTTCATGCCGCTCCACACGCCGCTGAAGCGGCTCATGGCGATGGCGTGCAGGCCCATGTCGAGAATGCCCTGCACGTCGGACGGGAAAAACACCGGCAAGCCGCAGGCCTTGAAGATGTGGTCGCTTTGATGCGGTGCGGTGCTGCTCTTGCTGACGTGGTCGTCGGCGGCAATGGCGATCACACCGCCGTGTTTCGATGTGCCGGCCATGTTGGCGTGCTTGAACACGTCACTGCAGCGGTCGACGCCCGGGCCCTTGCCGTACCAGATGCCGAAGACGCCGTCGTACTTGTTGCTCTTGGGCCAGAGGTCGAGCTGCTGCGTGCCCCACACGGCAGTGGCGCCCAGTTCTTCGTTGACGCCGGGCTGGAACACGATGTGGTTTTCGGCCAGGTGCTTCTTGGCTGCCCACAAAGCCTGGTCGTAGCCGCCCAGCGGGCTGCCGCGGTAGCCGCTGATGAAGCCGGCGGTGTTCAGCCCGGCGTGCACGTCGCGCGCGCGCTGCAGCATCGGCAGGCGCACCAGGGCCTGCACGCCGCTCATGAAGGCGCGGCCGCTGGCCAGGCTGTACTTGTCGTCCAGCGTGACGGTTTCCAGCGCCTTGCGGATGTGTTCGGGCAACGGGGCATTCATGCGGCATTTCTCCTCGGTGCGGCGGGTGCAGATGCGATTGCAAAAGCGACCCGCAAGACGCGTGCCGCAGTGTAGGGAAAGCAGCTTGGCATGTCTTTTCTTTTGATGCTCGTTCAGGCATGCTTCAAGAAAGGACTATGCGCAAATATGGCTTCTAAAAACAAAATCTTGCCAGTCAAGGTCCGATCAGGGAAAACCTCAGTCACGTCTGCCGATGTTGATGCTGATGCTGATACCGATGACCCGACCGGGCCGGCTGTTGCCACAGGCGCCCGCCCGCTGGACCGTTACGACGTCGCCATCTTGCGTGAATTGCAGGCCGAAGCGCGCTTGTCCAACACCGAACTCGCCGCGCGCATCGGCCTGAGTGCCGCGCCCACCTGGCGGCGCGTGAAGTGGCTGGAAGCGCAGGGCTTCATCACGGGGTATCGGGCCGAGATCGACCGCCGAAAGATCGGCCTGGGTGTGCTGGCCTTCGTGCGCGTGGACGCCGAGCGGCACAACGCGCAGGCCACGCAGGCGCTGGAAGCCGCCATTCGCGACCTGCCCGAGGTCGTGGCCTGTCATTACATCAGCGGTACAGGCACTTTTGAACTCCACGTGATGGCCACCGACCTCGACGCCTTCTCGCGCTGGGTCAAGCAGACCCTTTTCAAGCTGCCGCATGTCAAAGACCTGCAGACCAGCTTCAGTCTGGGCGAGGTGAAGGCCGGCGCTGCCCTGCCCCTGGCCCACCTGGAGCGCGCGCGATAGGTGCGGCAGCGCGGCAGCACTGCCGATTGCGCTACGCTCAGTGCTTGCCTCCAGCACCGAACCCGACCTTCTGCCCTGCATGAGCCGCTTGCTCGACCTGCTGCTCACCACCGACCCCGCCCAGCGCACGCGCCTGGCGCAGTCCGGGTTGGCCTTGCTGCTGCTGGGCGCGGGCGTGGCGGCCATGCACTACTTCGTCTGGGCGGGCGTGGCGCCGCTGGTGCCTGTGCTGTGGTGGTCGGTGCTCACCGTCGCGGGCATGGGGGTGTTCTACGCCCTCATCCGCAGCGGCTGGTCACGGCGCTGGCCCGAGCCCTCGCTGACCCTGCAGCAGATGATCTTCGCGCTGACCAGCGGCGGCGTCGCGTACACCCTGCTGGGCGACGGCCGCGGCGCGGTCTTCCCGATGGTGATGGTGGTGCTGATGTTCGGCATGTTCATCGCTTCGCCGCGCCAGATGCGCTGGATCAGCGCCTACGCGGTGCTGATGTTCGGCGCTGCGATGGCGCTGATGGCCGTGCTGCAGCCGGCGGCGTTTCCGTGGCGCATCGAGCTCGGCCACTTTCTGCTGGTGGCCACTATGATGCCGGGCATGTCGGTGTTGGCGGCACGGCTGTCAAGGTTGCGCGCGCGTGCCCGGCAGCAGCGCGCCGATCTCGCGCAGGCCCTGTCACGCCTGCGCGAACACACCGTGCGTGACGAGCTCACGGGCCTGATCAACCGCCGTCACATGCAGGCCTTGATCGAACAGGAGCATCAGCGCTGCATCCGCAGCGGCCAGAGCTTCTGCCTGGCCGTGCTGGACATCGACAACTTCAAGCCGATCAATGAAACCCACGGCTATGCGGTGGGCGACGCGGTGATGCGCGCCATCGCCCAGGAAGCGCAGCGCCATGTGCGCGTCTCGGACAAGCTGGCGCGCTGGGAAAGCGACGATTTCGTGCTGATGCTGGGCGACACCCGTGCCGCGCTGGCCCGCGGCGGGCTCGAGCGGCTGCGCCAGAAGGTGGGCGCCTTGCGCATCCTGCACGGCAATGCCGCAGTGGCAGTGACACTGTCTTGCGGCCTGGCCGAACACCACGCCGGCGAGGCCGTGGCGCAGACGCTGGAGCGTGCGTACCGCGCGCTGCGCGATGCGAAGTCACAAGGGCGCGACTGCATCGCCGTGGCCGCCTAGCGACTTGGCTGCCTGACGCCAGCACTTTCAACAACGGGTTCTCGCGATGTGGCTATTGATCCTGGAAGCCCTGGCGGCGCTGGCGCTGCTGCTCTTCATCGTCTGGTGGACGATGTTTTCCGGCCGCCGGCCGGAGCCGAAGGCCGGGGAGGACGAGGGCCGAAACGAAAGCGACGACGAACAGCAACCGCCGCGCTGAAGCCGCGCAGCCGTCCGCCCTAGGGCTCCGCGCGGGGCGGCACCAGAAAGCTCATCGGCTCGCTGCGCAGGCGCAGCCACAGTGCGCGGCCGATGCGGCGGCGGTCCTGCAGGCGCACGCCGCGTGAACGCAGGGCCACGCGAAAGGCGAGCGTGAAGCTGACGGTCACATTCAGGAAGCCGGTGATGGCGATGCCTGCAACGCACCACCAGAACGCCGATTGGGCGAGCAGACCGAAACCTATCGCGCCCGCTGCTGCACCCAGCTGCCCGGTGCTCAAGGTGACGTGGCGCACGTCCAGCGGCAGGCCGAAGAAGCCCGCCAGCGCAGGCACCATGCCCAGCATCATGCCCAGGCTGATGTTGGCGGCCAGCCCCGACACATTGGCACGCCACCAGCGCGCCCAGCGCTGCGCGCGTGCAGCGCCCAGGCGCGCGATGATGCGCGGGTTCCAGGCGATGGCGCTGTCCAGCCGGTGCAGCACGAACCAGTTCTCGGTCCAGCCCGCCACCAGGCTGCTGGCAAAGAGCAGCACCCCGGTGAAGGCCGCGAACAAGGCCGTGGGGCCCAGCAGCGTGATGCTG
>JBBSCV010000283.1:0-5628 GCA_038249925.1 Burkholderiales bacterium | reverse complement strand
GTGCTCACCACCAGCCCCGCGGCCATCCAGCTCAGCTGTGTGGCGCTTGCCGTGACGCTGGCCTACCCCTATGCCAAACGTGTGCTGGCGGTGCCGCAGGCGGTGCTGGGCCTGGCCTTCAGCTTCGGCATTCCGATGGCTTTCGCGGCGGTTCTGGGCAGCGCTGATTGGGGTTGGCCGTCGGTCACCGCCGCCGTGCCGCCGCAGGCCTGGTGGCTGCTGCTGGGCAACCTGTTCTGGGTGCTGGCCTACGACACCGAATACGCCATGGTCGACCGCGACGACGACTTGAGAATCGGCATGAAAACCAGCGCCATCACGCTGGGCCGCTGGGACGTGGCTGCCGTGATGGGCTGCTACGCCGTCTTTCTGCTCAGCTGGGCCTGGCTCGGCCGGTCACTGGGCCTGGGCGGCTATTTCATGGCCGGCATCGCGTTGGCCGCATTGCAGGCGGCCTGGCACTACACGCTGATTCGCGGCCGCACACGCGAAGGCTGCTTCAAGGCCTTCCGCCAGAACCACTGGCTGGGCGCCGCGGTCTTTGCCGGTGTGGCGCTGGACCTGGCGCTGCGCTGACGCTCGGTGCCTCAGGCGCGGCCGAGTTCCGCGGCACGCGCCCGCGCTGCGTGCAGCGCCTTCACGATGGAGCCCTTCACGCCGCTGCTCTCCAGTGACGTGATCGCCGCATGCGTGGTGCCGCCCTTGCTCGTCACCTGCGCGCGCAAGTCCTGCGGTGCCAGAGCGCTGTGCTGCGCCAGCGCCGTGGCGCCGGCGAAGGTGTGCTGGGCCAGCAGGCGGCCTTCGGCTTCGCTCAAGCCCATCTCCGTGGCGGCCTGCATCATGGCTTCGAGGAAGTAGAAGACATACGCCGGGCCCGAGCCCGACAGCGCCGTCACGGCATCGAGCTGGCTTTCTTCCTGCAGCCACAGCGTGGCCCCGGTGGGCGCAAAGAGGGCATCCACCTCGGCCCGCGCGGCGGCATCCACGCCCTGCGTCGCGTAGAGCCCGGCCACGCCCTGGCCGATGAGGGCCGGCGTGTTCGGCATGGCGCGCACCACACGCGCACTGCCGCTGGCCGCGGCGATGGCGGCGCAGCGCACCCCGGCCATCACGCTGACCTGCAGGGCCGCGCCGACGAAAGGCGCGCAGGGTTCGGCAGCTTCGGCAAAGAGCTGCGGCTTCACCGCCCACACCACCGTGGCCACGCCGGCCAGGCGGGCACTGGCTGCGGCCTGCGCCACCACGCCGAACTGCTGTGCGAGCTTGTCGCGCTGCGCTTCGACGGGTTCGACCACGGCGATGGCGCCAGGCGCGCGGCCGGCGCGCAACAGCCCGCCGATGAGCGCGCTGGCCATGTTGCCGCCACCGATGAAGGCGATGCTGGGGGTGTCGGATTTCATCTTGTGGCAGTGTAGCCAGCAGTCGTGGCCCAGCCCCGATGACAGGCCCCCACAGGCGGCATGCAAATCCTGCATGGCACTTGGTGAAAAATTCGGTGGCGCCCCGCCTACAGTGCGCAGCCATGCGGTGCCGGCCCTGGCGCGGCGCACTCAAAAGGCGCGCCCATCGGGCCATCATGGCGGCCTCTACCCCAGGAAATTTCAAGGAAGACACGTTTCGTGAACAACACCCCCCTGTCCTTCGTCCACCCCACCCCGGAAAGCCCCTGGGGCACCTACATCAGCCAGGTCGACCGCGTCGTGCCCTATCTGGGCCACCTGGCGCGCTGGGCTGAAACGCTGAAGCGCCCCAAGCGCACGCTGATCGTGGACGTGCCGATCGAGCTGGACAACGGCGAGGTGGCGCACTTCGAGGGATATCGGGTTCAACACAATCTGAGCCGCGGCCCGGGCAAGGGCGGCGTGCGCTACCACCCCGACGTGACGCTGGAAGAAGTGATGGCGCTCAGCGCCTGGATGACGGTGAAATGCGCCGCGGTGAACCTGCCCTACGGCGGCGCCAAGGGCGGCATCCGCGTCGACCCCAAGCTGCTCAGCCTGAAAGAGCTGGAGCGCATGACGCGCCGCTACACCAGCGAGATCGGCATCATCATCGGCCCGCAGCGTGACATTCCGGCGCCTGACGTGAACACCAACGCGCAGATCATGGCCTGGATGATGGACACCTACTCGATGAACACCGGCACCACGGCCACCGGCGTCGTCACCGGCAAACCCATCCACCTGGGTGGCAGTTTGGGCCGTGTGAAGGCCACCGGGCGCGGCGTCTTCGTCACCGGGCGTGAAGCGGCGCGCCGCCTGGGGCTGAACCTGGACGGCGCGCGCGTTGCGGTGCAGGGTTTCGGCAACGTCGGCTCTTCGGCGGCCGAACTCTTCGCGCAGGCTGGCGCCAAGATCGTCGCAGCTCAAGACCACACCGGCACCATCTACAACACGCGCGGCTTCGACCTCGCCGACATCACCGCCCACGTGAAGGCCACTGGCGGCGTCGGCGGTTTCAAGGGCGCAGAGCCGATGGCCGGCGAAGACTTCTGGGACGTCGATTGCGACATCCTCATCCCGGCTGCGCTCGAAGGGCAGATCACCGCCGAACGCGCACGGCGCGTCAAGGCCCGGCTGGTGCTGGAAGGCGCCAACGGCCCCACCTTGCCCAGCGCCGACGACATCCTGGCCGACCGCGGCGTGCTGGTGGTGCCCGACGTCATCTGCAACGCCGGCGGCGTGACGGTGAGCTACTTCGAATGGGTGCAGGACTTCAGCAGCTTCTTCTGGAGCGAGGACGAGATCAACGTGCGCCTGGACAAGATCATGGCCGGCGCGCTGAAGCACATCTGGGAAACCGCCGACCGCCACAAGATCACGCTGCGCACCGCCACCTTCGCGGTGGCCTGCGAACGCATCCTCAGCGCTCGCGAAGAGCGCGGTCTCTACCCTTGATCAAGCGCCTCAGCACGCCCCTGACCCAGCCCCGAAGCCGCGCTGTCGGTTTCGCACCGTGGCAGCCGCCGGGGGCGGGTTTCCCCCGCAAGTCATAATCCGCGCCCGGATGGCAGTGCGGCCTCGCCTGGCACGCCATACCCGCTTCGGCCAACCCTAGGACACCCGATGACCCTTGCCTTCTCTTCGCGCCGGCAGGCCCTGCTGGCCGCCCTGGCCTCGACCGTGCTGCTGGCCGCCTGCGGCGGCGGCGGCGGTGATGGCCCAGGCAACACCAACCTGCGTGCCATCAACCTCACCACCGACGTGCCCAGCGTCGACTTGTTCACCGGTGACACGCGCCGTTTCAACGCGTTGGCCACCGACGCCGTGGCCACGACCATCTCTCTGGAAGCGAACACCTACACGCTGAACGTGAAGAAGGCGAACGACCCGCAGGCCTTGCTGTCGGGCTCTTACACGCTGGCCAAGGACCAGAACTACACGGCCGTGATCTGGGGCCGCGAAACCGCACCGCGGCTCAGCACGCTGCCCGAAGACGAAAACGTCGACAACATCACCGATGCGAACAGCACCAAGATCCGTTTCTTCAACGCCACCACCGACACCGGCGCGGTGGATGTCTTCATCACAGCTTCCAGCACCGACCTGGGCGCGGCCCAACCCCTGCAGTCCTCGCTGACCAGCGGCTCGATCAGCGGTTTTCGCGACACCGCGAGCGGCAACTTCCGGCTGCGCGTGACCGGCGCCGGCGACCCCAACGACGTGCGCCTGGACATCGCCAGCGTCACGATGCCGGCGAAGAAATACGCCACCCTGGTGCTCACCGCCGGCGCTGGCGGCGTGCTCGTCAATGGCACCCTGATCGAGCAGCGCGGCGCGGCCACGACGCTCAAGAACACCAGTTCGCGGGTGCGCATGGTGGCCAGCGTGGCCAACGCCGGCAACATCAGCGCCAGCCTGGGTACCGGCGCGGCAACCAGCACCCTGGTGGGCGCGCTGCGCTCGCCCGGCGTCGGGCCGTACACCCTGGTGCCGGCTGGTGACCAGGCCCTCACGGTGCGTGTCAACGGCAATGTGATTTCCAGCGCCACGCGCAGCTTCGCACCTGGGGCCGACTACACGCTGCTGGCCTTCGGCGCCGAGAACGCCGGCCAGCTTTCCGTGCTGACCGACGACAACCGCCTGCCCAGCGGGAACACGCGCGCCAAGATCCGCCTCGTCAACGGCCTCAGCCTGGCTCAGCCGCTGACCATGCAGATCGACTTCCTGACACAAACGGCCACCTCCGACATCGCCGCTGGCAACAGTTCGGCCTACGCCACCACGGCCGCTGCGGGTTCGAACCGCCTGGACATCACCTCGTCCACCGCCGCTGAACCCCTGTTCACGCTGACGGCAGCTTCCGGCGCCAACCTGCTGCAGGCCCAGGGCGTCTACACGGTGTTCATGCTGGGTGGCGGCCCTGTCACCGCGACCACCCCGGCCGGCCAGGCCGGCCGTCTGAGCCGCGACCGCTAAGCCCGCCACTAAGCCCGCCACTGAGCCCGCCAGACCCGCCCGCAGCACCCAAGAAGCGTTAAGCGCCACCGCTACCATCAGGGGGTTCGATCGAACCCCCTTTTTCATTCCATGATGAACCCTCAGAACCCCGACCCAGCCGCAGGCGAAGTGCCGCTGTCCTTCGACACCACCGAGGCCAACTTCCAGGACGAGGTGCTCGAGCTTTCGATGCAGGTGCCCGTGCTGCTGGACTGCTGGGCGCCCTGGTGCGGCCCGTGCCGGCAGCTGGGCCCGGTGCTCGAGAAGGTGGTGAAGGCCTACGGCGGGCGCTTCGTGCTGGCCAAGCTGAACACCGACGAAGCACCGCAGGTCAGCGCCGCGTTGCGCGTTCGCAGCATTCCGCTGGTGGTGCTGTTCATCGGCGGCCAGCCGGTCGACCAGTTCACGGGCGCGCTGCCCGAAGGCCAGATCAAGGCCTTCCTCGACAAGCACCTGCCCGCCGACGTGGTGGACGCCGAAGCCGAACAGGTGTTCGGCCCGCTCGACCATGCCGCAGAACTCATCGCGGCCGGGGAACTGGCGCAGGCGCAGGCGCTGCTGGACAGCATGCCCGAAGCCGAGCGCGACGAAGAACATGCGCGCCTCTTGAAGCGCCTGGCGCTGGCCAGCGTTCAGCCCGAAGGCAACCCCGCCGAGCTGGCCGCGCGCATCGCCGCCAACCCGCGCGACTTCGAGGCGCGCTTTGCCCTGGCCGCCCTGATGGCCCACGCCGGCGACTTCAATGCCGCCTTCGACCAGCTGCTGGAAGTGGTGCTGCGCGACAAGGCCGATGGCAAGCCCGACCGCGAAAGGGCACGGCTGCAACTGGTGCAGTGGTTCGAGGTCTGCGCCGACCCCGACGTCGTCAGCCGAGGCCGCCGTTACCTCGGCATGTACTTGAATTGATTCAGGCCAGCCCGGCCAGCAATTCGGCATTGCCGCCCGCGGCGGCAGTGTTCACCGTCACGGTCTGCTCGGCGCAGAAGCGGTACAGGTAGTGCGGCCCGCCGGCCTTGGGGCCGGTGCCGCTGAGGCCTTCGCCACCGAAAGGCTGCACGCCGACCACGGCGCCGATCATGTTGCGGTTGATGTAGACGTTGCCGATGCGTGCCAGGTCGGCAATGCGCTCGGCGCGGCTGTCGATGCGCGTCTGCACGCCCAAAGTGAGGCCGTAGCCCAGCGCGTTGAT
>JBBSCV010000282.1:0-5676 GCA_038249925.1 Burkholderiales bacterium | reverse complement strand
GGGGTCGGGGCCGGCGAATTCGACGAGAAGAATCGCCTCGGGCCGGCCGATCAAGGCCGTCTTCATCGTCGGCGCGAAGGCAGGGTTGGCCAGCGCCAGTTCCACCATCGTGCGGTCGACCAGTTCCACCGCCGTGGGGCCGAGCTTCACCAGATGCTGGGCGCTGTCCATCGCGCGGTGGAAGCTCTCGAAGTTCACGATGCCGAGCGTCTTGTGCCGGGGCAACTCGGCCAGGTTCAGCGTCAGGCTCTTGGTGAAAGCCAGCGTGCCTTCGCTGCCCACCAGCAAGTGCGCCAGGTTGACGCTGCCGTCACTGGTGTAAGGCTTCTCGCTGCGCGGCTGGAAGATGTCGAGGTTGTAGCCGCCGACGCGGCGCAGCACCTGCGGCCAGTGCGCTTCGATGTCTGCTCGGTGCTGCTCGGCCAGGCCGCGCAAGAAGACGGCGATCTGCCCGGCACGGCCGGGGCCTGCATTCCCGTCCGCAATTACACGGCCGAAGTCCACCACGGCACCGTCAGCCAGCCAGGCCTGCGCACCGGCCACGTTGTGCACCATGTTGCCGTACTGAAGGCTGCGGCTGCCGCATGAGTTGTTGCCGGCCATGCCGCCCAGCGTGGCCTGCGCGCTGGTGGACACATCCACCGGAAACCACAGGCCATGTTTCTTCAGCGCCGCGTTCAGGTGGTCCAGCACCAGGCCGGGCTCTACCGTCGCCGTGCGCGCTTCGACGTTCACCTCCAGCACGCGGCGCAGGTGCTTGCTGCAGTCGATGACCAGCGCCGCACCCGTCGTCTGGCCGCATTGGCTGGTGCCGCCGCCGCGTGGCAGCACGGGCACCTTCAGTTCACGCGCCACGGCCAGCGCGGTGGCCACGTCTTCAGGCGTGGTGGGCACGAACACGCCCACGGGCATGATCTGGTAGATGGATGCATCGGTGGCATAACGCCCACGTGAAGCGGTGTCGAACATCACCTCGCCGCGCGTGCTTTCGCCCAGGCGGCGTGCCAGGGCTTCACACACTTCGTTGGGCGGCAGTGCGGTGTAGGGGTGTTCGCTTTTCAGCTGCGCCGCTTCCTGCTGGGTGACGGCATTCATGCCTGCTGCTCCTGCCAGCCGGGGTGCAGCGGCCCCGCACGCATCAGCTCCAGCACCGTGTCGCGCTTGTGTTCCAGGTGCATCTTCAAGATATGCCGCAGCGCCGCGCCATCGCGCGCTTCCAGCGCTTCCATCATCTGCGTGTGTTCCTGCATCGCGCGCTGCCACTTGGCTTCGTTCTGGTTGGTGCGAAAACGCAGGCTCTGCACACGCGCATTCACCTTCACGTACGTGCCTGTCAGCACCGGGTTGGCCGCGGCCTCGCCAATGCCGGCGTGGATCAGCGCATTCAGGCGGTAGTAGCCGGAAAGGTCGCGCCGCGCGTGGCAGGCCATCATCTCGAAGTGCTTGGCACGCAGCTCGTTGCGCGCCGCCTCGGTGATGCGCTGCGCGGCCAACTCGCCCGCCAGACCTTCCAGTTCGGCCAGCAGTTCGAAGCTGTGCGCCACGTCGGCCTCGGTCAGCTTTACCGCCACAGCGCCGCGGTTGGGCAGCAGGTCGACGAGGCCTTCGCTCGCCAGCATCTTGATGGCCTCGCGCAGCGGCGTGCGCGAGATGTGCAGCGCCTCGGCCAGTTCACGTTCGTTGAGCTTGGCGCCAGGCGCGATGCGTCCTTCCACCAGCATGTTGCGCAGCCGCGCGGCGGCCTGCTCGTGCAGGCCGGCGTGGCTTAAATCGATGATGTCGCCCATGGTGAAACCATTTTGCATGCAATTCCAGCGCCGCTGCGCCGCAGGCTTTTCGGGTTATCCATCAAGACGCACTGCTGTTTGCATGCAAAACTTCGGCTCGAAAGGATTTTCATGCTCACGCTGAACCAGCACCCTACCGGCAGGCACTTCCTGCAGATCCCCGGGCCCAGCCCGGTGCCCGATCGCATCCTGCGCGCGATGAGCCTGCCCACCATCGACCACCGCGGCCCCGAGTTCGGTCGCCTCGGGCTGAAGCTGCTCACGGGCATCCAGCAGATCTTCCAGACCCGCCACCCGGTGGCCATCTACCCGGCCAGCGGCACCGGCGCCTGGGAAGCGGCGCTGGCCAACACCATGAGCCCGGGCGACCTGGTGCTGATGTATGAAACGGGCCACTTCGCCGCGCTGTGGCAGAAGATGGCCGCGCGCCTGGGCCTGAAAACCGAGTTCATCAGCGAGCCTGGCACTTGCCCCGACACCGGCCTGCCCGCCAGCTGGCGGCGCGGCGTGAACGCGGCCTTGATCGAAGAGCGCCTGCGCGCCGACAGCGGCCACCAGATCAAGGCCGTGTGCGTGGTGCACAACGAAACCAGCACCGGCGTCACGAGCGACATCGTCGCTGTGCGCCGCGCCATCGACGCTGCGCGCCACCCAGCCTTGCTGATGGTGGACACCATCTCGGGCCTGGCCAGCGCCGACTACCGCCACGACGAATGGGGTGTCGATGTCGCCATCAGCGGCTCGCAGAAAGGGCTGATGCTGCCGCCGGGCATCAGCTTCAACGCGCTCAGCCCGCGTGCGCTGGAGGTGAGCAAGGGCGCGAAGCTGCCGCGCAGCTTCTGGGCCTGGGACGACATCGTCGAGATGAACCAGACCGGCTACTGGCCGTACACGCCCAGCACCAACCTGCTGTACGGCCTGCACGAGGCTTTGGACATGCTGCTGGAACAAGGCTTGCCCGCAGTGTTCGCGCGCCACCAGCGCTGGGCCGCGGGTGTGCGCGCTGCCGTCACCGCCTGGGGCCTGCCGGTGCAATGCGCTGACGCGGCGGTGTACTCGCCGGTGCTCACCGGCGTGGTCACTCCGGTGGGTGTGGACGCCGACGCCATCCGCAAGCTCATCCACACCCGCTTCGACATGAGCCTGGGTACTGGCCTTGGCAGGGTGCGGGGCCGCATGTTCCGCATCGGTCACCTGGGCGACTGCAACGACCTTACGCTGGTGGCCGCCGTGGCCGGCTGCGAGATGGGCCTGAAATTGGCCGGCGTGAAGTTGGCCGGCAGTGGCACGCAGGCCTTGATGGACCACTTTTCATAGAGCCGCCAGGATCACTGCGTTCGCCACCCCTCGAGGGGGCCTTGGCAGCGGCCCGGCGGAGCCGGCTCCGCGCCAGGCCTTGATGGATTTCATTCACCACAGGAAGAGACAAGCCATGAAAAGACGCACCCTCATTCAAGGCGCCGCCGCTGTGCTGGCCGCGCCCACTGCCGTGTTTGCGCAGGCCGGTTGGCCCAGCGGGCCGGTGCGCCTCGTCGTCGGCTTTCCGCCCGGTGGCGGCACCGACGCGCTGGCGCGGGTGGTGGGCGCCAAGCTGACGCAGATGTGGGGCCATCAAGTCATCATCGAGACGAAGGCCGGCGCCGCCGGGCTGATTGCCGCCGAACACGTGGCGCAGCAGCCGGGCGACGGCACGGTGCTGCTGATGGCGCACATCAACAGCCACGCGCTGGGCCCGGCGCTGCAAGGCGCGAAGCTGCGCTACAACGCCGAGAAGGACTTCGTGCCCGTGTGCCTGGTGGGCGTGACGCCCAACCTGCTGATCGCCAACCCGAACGTGCCCAACAAGAGCGTGGCCGATGTCGTGGCGCGATGCAAGGCCGAGCCCGGCAAGGTCGCCTTCGCATCGGCCGGCCAGGGCTCGGCGCAGCATCTGGCGCTGGAGATGTTCAAGGTGCGCGCCAAGGTCGACGCCATCCACGTGCCCTACAAAGGCAGCGGCCCGGCGCTGACCGACCTGATGGGCGGCCAGGTGCAATACAGCTTCGAGACCATGACCTCGGCGACGCCGCACGTGAAGAGCGGCAAGGTGGTGGCCATCGCGCAGACGCGCCTGCAGCGCGCCAAGGGCCACCCGAATGTGCCCACGATGCAGGAGCAAGGCTTTGAGGGCTTCGAGGCGACGACTTGGTACGGCCTGGTCGGCCCGAAAGGTTTGCCAGGGTCCATCGCCGACAAGATCAACCGCGACACCAATACCGTACTGGCCATGCCCGACGTGATGGCACAGCTGGACACCTTCGGCGCCGAAGACGGCGGCGGCACGCGCGAGAAGTTCGCGCAGTTCATCCTGAGTGAACAGGTGAAGTGGGCGAAGGTGGTGAAGGATGGGAATGTGAAGGTGGATAGCTGACAGCAAGGCAACTGTCGTCCCCGCTTTGAGACTCACGACTTCGGCAGTTGCGGGAAGCGGCACAACCTTCCCATGAAAAAAGCCCGACAGAATCGGGCTTTTTCGTAAGCGGATCGTGCTGTCGTTCAACGACGGCTGCGACGCATGCTGCCCGCCATGCCCAGCAAGGCTAGGCCTACCAGGGCGAGGCTGGCAGGCTCAGGCACCGTGCCCACATTGACAAGAATGGCAGAGCGGCCAACTTCTTGTTGGCTTTGGTCGTAGGCGGCCAAGATGAAGCCATATTGGCCGACGACATTGGGGTCAAACTGAGCGAAGGTGGTGCCGAAGCCCAGGTTCTGAGAACCCTGCACAGTTCCGGCGGTCAGCAGGCTACTGGTTAGGCCAAGGTAGGCAGAGATGTCCGCATAGCTGCTGTCTGCATCACCGACAGTCGCGCTGTAGTCGCCAAACAGCCTGTAGGTGTATGAGGTGAGACCTGCGCCGCCGATGTAGAAGTTGAAGTTCCACCGAGCTACGTTGTCGCCTGGCGCGAAAGCGCCGGTGACCGCCTGGAACACTCCCGCACCATCGTTAGTGACGGCAGGCTGGAAAAAGCGTTGTGTGGCTGTTAGGCCAAGAACGACTTCGGGAGCGGCAGTACCGCCGATGGTACGAATTGCCACAGCGCCATTCGGGATACCGGTGCCGCCAAAGTTGGCAGCTCCCAAGGGACCGAAAGAGCTAAAACTGACCACTGGGCCGGCGAGCACGCTAGTGGCCGCGAGTGTCAGTGCCAAAACTGAAATTTTCTTGATGGACAGCATGGTCTTGTTTCCTGGTGGCTAGGTTAATTGTTCTGATATCAAAGCAAATTTGGTGCCAAGGCAGACCAAATTGAAAAATATCTTTAGGAATCAATAGCCTAGACGAGAGCTATGCGCCGAGAAATTAGTTTTACGCGCCTTTTACGCGCCGCAGCATGCGCAGCTGTAAACCCCGCCGACATCGTACATACCCTACAGACGCTACAGCGGGAAGGTTGGGCGGAGGTGTCGCGGAAGGGTCAGGGTCGCGGAGGGGTCATGGGGGGGGGTTGGGGTCAGGGGGGGTTGGGGTCACAGGGATCAGGGATTGGGGTCAGGTCTCTCCTGTCTCCTGTCGGCCGATCACCCGAACTGCTGACGACAGTCAGCCTGACACGCCGTGAGGGTCAGGTCTCTCCTGGGTCCGAGGGGGTCAGGTCTGTCCCCTATCCTTCCCTCCCATGTCCAGACCACTGCGCGTTGAATTCCCTGGCGCCATCTACCACGTCACCTCTCGCGGCGACCGTCGCGAGCCGATCTACCGGGACGACGCCCGATCGGCTGTGCCAGCTCGACGTGCTTGCCTCAGCGCTGGCGCGATTCGACGCCGATGTCCCGGGGTTGGGGTCAGGTCTCTCATGTATCCTCCCCTTCCATGTCAAGACCATTACGTATCGAGTTCCCTGGCGCCGTT
>JBBSCV010000281.1:0-5679 GCA_038249925.1 Burkholderiales bacterium | reverse complement strand
CTGGCGCTGCTCAGCGTCATCGTCGGCCAGCAGGTGTTCGTGAATTGGCCGCAGATCAAGGCCTGGCTTGGTGCCGACACAAGCTTCACCGTGCCCACCGACGAGAAAGTGGTGATGGCGCTGATGCTGGGCATCGGCTTTGCGTGGCTGATGGCCGTGCTGGACAAGCTGGCGCGCACCAACCTGTTGTCGACGCTGGCGCGGCAGGTCACCTTCGTGCTGATCCCGCCGCTGCTGCTGGTGTTTCTGGTGCTGGGCACCATCTTCCTCGGCGTGGCCACGCCCACCGAAGGCGGCGCGATGGGCGCGGCCGGGGCGCTGTTGATGGCACTGGCACGCAAGCGGCTGAAAGGCACGCTGCTCAGGCAGGCGCTCGATTCGTCGACGCGCTTGTCGATCTTCGTGCTGTTCGTGCTGATCGGCTCGACGATCTTCGCGCTGACTTTCCAGGCTGTGGACGGGCCGGTGTGGGTGAAGGCGCTGTTCGCGGCGCTGCCGGGTGGCGAGATCGGCTTCCTGCTCTTCGTCAACGTGCTGATCTTCGTCCTGGGTTGTTTCCTCGACTTCTTCGAGATCGCCTTCATCCTGCTGCCGCTGCTGCTGCCGGTGTTGACCGAGATGGACATCAACCTGGTGTGGTTCGGCGTGATGGTGGCGCTGAACCTGCAGACCTCGTTCCTGACGCCGCCCTTCGGCTTCGCGCTGTTCTACCTGCGCAGCGTGGCGCCGAAGACCGACTACATGGACAAGGTCACGAACAAGCGCATTGCGGCCTTCAAGACCGGCGACATCTACAAGGGGGCGGTCGCCTTCGTGGTGCTGCAGGTGATCATGGTCGCGGCCGTGGTCTGGAAGCCCGAGATCGTGCTCTACGGCCTGGGCGAGGTGAAGGTGCTGGACGTCGAGAACGTCGACCTGAACATCACCCCGATGGACGAGGAGGACGAGCCCCCGCCGAGCTTCGGCCCTGCCGACAGCGCGCCAGCCAGGTAAGCCCGCGCGACAATCTTCTCCTTCGTTGCAAGGAGCCTTCGCATGACAACCAGCACCGCAGCGCGCCTGCCGATTCAGGGGCTCTCGCATGTGGTGGGCGAAGGCACGCCGGCGCTGTCCGAGTGGACCATTGCACAGTGGCTGGACCACACGGCGGCCACGCGGCCGGGGCACACCGCCTGTGTCTTCACTGATGGGGGCCTGCGCTACACCTGGGCCGACCTGCGCGAGCAGGTCGACCGTCTGGCGGCCGGCTTGCTCAAGCTGGGTTTTGCCAAGGGCGACCGTCTGGGCATCTGGGGCCCGAACCGCGCCGAATGGGTGCTGGCGCAGTACGCCACGGCACGCATTGGCGTGGTGCTGGTGAACATCAACCCCGCCTATCGCCTGGCGGAACTGGAGTACGCGCTCAACAAGGTGCAGTGCAAGGGGCTCATCACCGCGCCGGCGTTCAAGACCAGCCAGTACCTGCAGATGCTGCAGACCCTGGCGCCCGAGCTGGACAGCGCCGCGCCAGGCCGCTTGCAGGCCCCGCGTCTGCCTCACCTGAAAACGGTGGTGCGGATGGGCACGGAAGCCACACCGGGCATGTTGAACTTCGAGGCCGTGCTGGCGCTGGCCGACCACGCTTTGGTGGACGAGGCACGCCGCATCGGCGCCGGGCTCGACCGCTTTGACCCCATCAACATCCAGTTCACCAGTGGCACGACGGGCCAGCCGAAGGGCGCAACGCTGACCCACCGCAACATCGTGAACAACGCGCGCCAGGTCGCAGCCGCAATGAACTTCGGCGCTGAAGACCGCCTGTGCATCCCCGTGCCGCTGTACCACTGCTTCGGCATGGTGATGGGCTCGCTGGTGTGCACGGTGACGGGCGGCACGATGGTCTTCCCGGGCGAGGGCTTCGATCCGCTGCTGACGCTGCAGGCCCTGCACCACGAGCGCTGCACGCATCTTCACGGCGTGCCGACGATGTTCATCGCGCAGCTCGACCACCCGCGCTTTGCCGAGTTCGACCTCTCGCAGCTGCGTGGCGGCATCATGGCCGGCAGCCCCTGCCCGGTGGAGGTGATGAAGCGCGTGAACCTGGCCATGAACATGCGCGAAGTCACCATCGCCTACGGCATGACCGAGACCAGCCCGGTGTCATTCCAGAGTGCGCCTGACGACCCCTTGGACAAACGCGTTTCCACGGTGGGCCGCGTGCTGCCGCACCTGCAGGTGAAGGTCATCGATGCCGAGGGCCGCACCGTGCCGGTGGGCACCACAGGCGAGCTGTGCACCCGCGGCTACAGCGTGATGCAGGGCTACTGGGGCGACGATGCGCGCACTGCCGAAGCCGTGGTGGACGGCTGGATTCACACCGGCGACCTGGCCACCATCGACGAACACGGCTACGGCAATATCGTGGGCCGCGTCAAGGACATGCTGATTCGCGGCGGAGAAAACGTCTACCCGCGCGAGGTCGAGGAGTTCCTCTTCCGCCACCCGGCCGTGGCCCAGGTGCAGGTGTTCGGCGTGCCCGATGCCCGCTACGGCGAGGAGGTCTGCGCCTGGGTGGTGCTGAAGCCGGGGCAGCAACTCACGACGGAGGAATTGCGCGAGTTCTGCCGCGATCAGATTGCGCACTACAAGGTGCCGCGCCACGTACTTTTTGTGGCCGAACTGCCCATGACCATCACCGGCAAGGCGCAGAAGTTTGTGATGCAGGCGGAGATGGCCCGGCTGCTGGGTCTTTGAACCCGGCCGGGCTGCCGGCGTGTGCTGTCTTGGTGCTCGCTTTCGGCTAATCTCGGCGGCCATGCACGAGCCCATTCCTGGCCCATGACCTACACGGCCGCAGTCGGTGTCGTGCGCTTCCATTTCGCCGACCTGCGCGAGCTGATGGCCAAGGCCACGCCGGAGAGATCGGGCGACCAGCTGGCCGGCGTGGCGGCCAGCAGCGCGCGCGAACGTGTCGCCGCGCGCATGGCGCTGGCCGATCTGCCGCTGGTCACCTTTGTGCAGCAGGCGCTGGTGCCCTACGAGGACGACGCCGTCACGCGGCTCATCATCGACAGCCACGATGTGCGAGCCCACGCACCGGTTTCGCACCTCACGGTGGGCGGCTTGCGCGACTGGTTGCTCTCCGACGCGGCCGACGCGACCACGCTCGCCGCGCTGGCGCCCGGGCTGACGCCGGAGATGGCGGCGGCCGTGAGCAAGCTGATGCGCAACCAGGACCTGATCGCCGTGGCCGCACGTTGTCGCGTCGTCTCGCGCTTTCGCAACACGCTGGGCCTGGCCGGCCACCTGGCGGTGCGGCTGCAGCCCAACCACCCCACCGACAGCCCGGCCGGCATCCTGGCCAGCGTGCTGGACGGGCTGATGTACGGCGCCGGCGACGCCGTCATCGGCATCAACCCCGCGGCCGACAGCGTGCCCGAGCTGATGCGGCTGCTGCAGCTGCTCGATGAACTGGTGCAGCGCCACGCCATCCCCACCCAGACCTGCGTGCTGACCCACGTCAGCAACACGCTGCGGGCGATGGAACGCGGCGCTCCGGTCGACCTCGTCTTCCAGTCCATCGCCGGCACCGAGGCCGCCAACCGCGGCTTCGGCATCGACCTGGCGCTGCTGGACGAGGCCCACGCGGCCGCACAGGCGCAGGGGCGCGGCACCCTGGGCGACAACGTGATGTATTTCGAGACCGGCCAGGGCAGCGCGCTGTCTGCGGGCGCGCACCACGGCGTCGACCAGCAAACCCTCGAGGCGCGCGCCTATGCCGTGGCGCGGCGCTACCGGCCGTTGCTCGTGAACACGGTGGTCGGCTTCATCGGGCCCGAATATCTCTACGACGGAAAACAGATCATCCGCGCCGGCTTGGAAGACCACTTCTGCGGCAAGCTGCTGGGCCTGCCGATGGGCTGCGACATCTGCTACACCAACCATGCCGAGGCCGACCAGGACGACATGGACAACCTGCTCGTGCTGCTGGCCGCAGCCGGCGTCAACTTCGTGATGGGCGTGCCCGGCGCCGACGACGTGATGCTCAACTACCAGAGCACGTCGTTCCACGATGCGCTGTTCGTGCGCAAGCTGCTGGGCCTGCAGCGCGCGCCCGAATTCGAGGCCTGGCTGCAGCAGATGGGCATCACCGGCCGCGACGGCAGCGTTTGCCCGGCGCTCGGGTCACCGGCCTTGGCGGGGTCGTTGCAACGGCTGCTGGATGGGCCGCCGAGGTGATGACGAAGCCGATGCAGCCGGTGCAACCGACCCAGCCCACCCCACCGACGCAGCCGGAACAGCCGGCGCTCGACCCCTGGGCCGAGTTGCGGCGCCACACGCCGGCGCGCATTGCGCTCGGTCGCAGCGGCACGGCGCTGCCCACCGCCGAGGGGCTGGCCTTCGCCGCCGCACACGCCCAGGCACGCGACGCGGTGCATGTCGCGCTTGACGTGGCCGCACTGCAGGCAGACCTGCGCGCCCAGGGCTGGGAGGCCCTGACGGTGAGCAGCCGCGCAGACGGCAGGGCCGAGTTCCTGCGCCGGCCCGACCTTGGCCGGCGGCTGGTGGCAGCAGATGCGCAGCGCCTCGAAGCCTTGGCAGCAGCGCCCGCCGACCTTGCCGTGGTGCTCGCCGACGGCCTGTCTGCGGTCGCCGTGCAGCGCCACGGCCTGCCGCTGCTGCTGGCCTTGCGGCAGGCCCTGGGCGAGTCGCTGCGCTGGGCACCTGTGGTCATCGCGACCCAGGCGCGCGTGGCCTTGGCCGACGAGGTCGGCGGCCTGCTGCAAGCCCGCGCCGTGCTTGTCCTGATCGGCGAGCGTCCCGGCCTGAGTTCGCCCGACAGCCTGGGCGCCTACCTCACCTTTGCGCCGACGCTGGGGCGACTGGATGCGCAGCGCAACTGCGTCAGCAACATCCGCCCCGCCGGGCTGGTGACGGGCGCGGCGGCGGGGCGCATTGCCTGGCTGCTTCGTGAGGCCTTGCGCAGGCGCCTGAGCGGCGTGGCGCTGAAGGACGAGAGCGAAGTCGGGCTGATCGCGCCGCCGGGCTGAAACATCCCGAGATCGTCGGCGCGCTGGTCTCGCGCGGGGAGGGACGTTGGTACCGGATGGCCTTCTTCGCGCAGCTGCAGTTGCAGTTGCAGCTGCAAGCGCAAGCGCGAGCGGCCACGCCCTGTCTGCTTCCAGCGCAGCGTGACGGCGAGGCACGCGCCCACGATGGTCACGCCGACTTGAAGTTGAAGCGCTGGCCATCAAGCCCGACGTACCGCTGGACAATGCCCGATTTGTCCACCGCTGCTCGGCTGGCGACGACGCTGCGGCGCTGCTGGCTGACCCCGCACCGCTGCTTGACGGCATGGACGGCAGCGAGGCTTATCCACGACGGGCTGGAGATGGGCGCGCCGTGTTGCCCAGCAACGGGCCGCCGCTGCCGAGCGCGCTTCGCGCTGTTCTACCTGCGCAGCTTGGCGCCGAAGACCGACTACATGGACAAGGTCACGAACAAGCGCATTGCCGCCTTCAAGACCGGCGACAGCTACAAGGGGGGCGGTCGCCTTCGTGTTGCTGCAGGTGACATGTGGTCGCGGCCGTGGTCTGGAAGCCCGAGATCGTCTACGGCCTGGGCGAGGTGAAGGTGCTGGACGTCGAGAACGTCGACCTGAACATCACCCCGATGGACGAGGAGGACGAGCCCCCGCCG
>JBBSCV010000280.1:0-5724 GCA_038249925.1 Burkholderiales bacterium | reverse complement strand
GCTGGCCGGTGTTGTTCTGCAGCCGGTCGTTGCGGTGGCTCACCTCCAGCGACGGCGGCGCCGCCCAAAGGCTGGTTGCGGCGCTGCGGTCTGCCTCGGCGCGGCGGCGCTGGCCATCGCTTTCGCGTGCGGCAACGGAGCGTTGCCACGCTACATCCAGCGCTGCGCGAAGCGTGACGCCGGCAGTGGATGGGCCGGGCGGGAAAGCTGGGGCCAATTGAGGGCCCCCAGGGGATGCGGCGGGCTGGCCCCAAACGGGCCCGCCGGCCAGGCTGCCCGCGATGACGCAGGCAGACAGCCAAGGAAAAGACTTCACGATGTTCCTGACGATTCGACTGCCGGGGCGGCCGAGCGCGGTTTCAGGTCACGCCGGAGGCGGACAGGAACTGGCTTGGGCGGCCGCTGCGGCGGGAGGCCGGGCGTCCATGGCTGGACGCCCGCCGCGAAGGCGGGTCAGGCGCGGGCGCGAGGAGGCCTGAGCAGGCCGTCCAAAGTGGGGTTGGGCACGGGTGTTTCGTGCAAGCCGCAGGGAGCGGCTGACCCCAGGGGGGCGAAGTTCTGTAATGACGGCGTGGTCATCGCCAGCGATGCGCTCAGGTGATCCGTGACCACGTGCTGTGCTGACTCTTTGGAGTCGTCCAGGTGGTAGGTGCCATCAGCATGGTGATGATGGTTTTCGCCCTGCCAGTGCAGCGCTGCGTGTGCAGCGTCGGCCAGCACATTCACAGTCGAGCCGACCCGCGCCAGCGCTAAAGATTGCCAGAGCATGCCAAACAGGATGATGAATAGGACTGCGGAACGACGCATTTGAGTCAGAAGTGTAGCGGTCGAAGTGGCGTACAGCCGTTCTGCGGGGTCATATTCCGTCACGGTGCGCGGCCCCATCGAGCACCCGATTCAGCGCAGCGCGTCGGTTGCCCCACGCGGGCGAGCCCAGTTGACTGCAGATTTCGACCACCACGTCATCGACGCCGCGTTGGGCCAGATCAGCCAGCGACAGCACGCCCACAGCCTCGAGCCGTCGGATGAAGGCTGGTCCGATGCACGGGCTCCGCGGCATTGAATGGCGGTCTGTACGGTCGAATTGCCGGCCTGGCCCGATCTCGGGTCGCCGGGAAAAACAGCAAGGCGATCCCATCTCAATGAAGGATCTGGGCCAGAAACTGCTGTGCCCGTTCGTTCTGCGGCCGGTCGAAGAACTCGTCGGGGGTGTTCGTCTCGACGATGCAGCCTTCGTCCATGAACACGACGCGGTCCGCCGCCTGGCGTGCGAAACCCATTTCATGGGTCACGCACAACATGGTCATGCCTTCTTCGGCCAGTCCCACCATCGTGTCCAACACCTCCTTGACCATTTCCGGGTCCAGCGCCGAGGTCGGCTCGTCGAAGAGCATGATCTTCGGACTCATGCACAGGCTGCGAGCGATGGCCACCCGCTGCTGCTGGCCGCCGGACAACTGGCCCGGGAATTTGCGCGCCTGCTCGGGAATGCGCACGCGGCGCAGGTACTTCATGGCCGTTTCCTCGGCCTCTTCGTGCGCCATGCCCAGCACGTGTATCGGTGCCAGCGTGCAGTTCTGCAGCACCGTGAGGTGCGGAAACAGGTTGAAGTGCTGGAACACCATGCCGACCTCGCGCCGCACGTCGTCGATGCGCTTGAGGTCTTGATCGACGGTGATGCCCCCCACCGTGATGGTGCCCTGCTGATGCTCCTCGAGCCGGTTGATGCAGCGGATCAACGTGCTCTTGCCCGAGCCCGAGGGCCCGCAGACGACGATGCGTTCGCCGCGCCTGACCTCGAGGTTGACGTCGTTCAGCGCGCGGAAGTCGCCGAACCATTTGTGCACACCGATCAGCTGCACGGCGGCAGGCTCGGCTGGGGCGGCAGTGGCCGCGGTGTCTGAGCCTGGTGTGGCTGATGTGGCTGATGTGGCTGATGTCATGCTGATGGTCGAAGAGTCAGTGCCCGGTGTTGCCGCGTCGTTCGAGGAAGTCCGCAAAGCGCGCAAAGCCGAAGCTGATGACGAAGAAGACGGCGCCGATGAACAGAAACGTCTCGGTCGACGGCGAAGGCCAGGCCGGGTCAGCCAACGCCGCCTTGCCCGAACTGATGATGTCGAACAGCCCCACCACCAGCACCAGGCTGGTGTTCTTGATCATCACGATCACGGTATTGGCCAGCGCCGGAATGACGATGCGGATGGCCTGCGGCAAGATCACCAGGCGCTGGGTCTTCCAAAACGGCATGCCCAGGCTGTCTGCGGCCTCGAACTGGCCTTTGGGGATGGCCTGCAGACCGCCGCGCACCACCTCGGCGAAATAGGCTGCGGCGAACAGCGTCAACGCCATTGATGGCAAGGCCTCGCGCGGACGCATGCGCCCGCTCGGTGCTGATGCAATGCGAAGCGCTGCTGCGGCAGTTGCTGCGCCGCCGGCGACGAGCTCTTGGCCTGTCGCGTGGCGAACTCCGGCGGCTTGCCCATGGGTTCGACAGCGGCTCGCTGCGCGCAGCACCGGAATGCTCAGCGCCGGCCTTGACGTTTGTACTGTCGAGCATGTACTGGTGCGGATGCTGCGATCCGCGGTCGCTGTTCATCGCGCCGTTGCACCCGCCCACCGGACTGGTTCGATGGTTGACCGGGTTCTGCGTGCAGCAGCAGGTTGACCAGGGGCAGCAGTTGCTCGAGCGCCTGGTCTTGGAGGAGCAGCGTATCGACCGCTTTGCGAACGCACTCATGCTACGAATTCAGGCCACGACAGCATGCCACGGTCGAGGCGCGGTGCTGTTGCCGGACTTGCTCAGAATCGCAGAAACCGTCGATCTAACTGAATGTGGCAGCCTTACTACTTGTTTACACAAAGAATCAAGGACTTGCGTTCGCGCTTGACCTCGAAAAGAGCCCCCGTGGGACCTGCGTGGCACGATTACTACGTTTTCGAGGCTATGTTTACTACACTCAACGGCAAGGAAGATGTAGAGGATGGTGATGAAGTTGAAGAATACCGAGCTCGAAATGGTAGGTCTCGCCGGGAATGATGCAGCCCAGCTCGATCAGCGCGTCGACCTCGTCGCGCTCTGCCAGCGCCTGCAAAGCCACCGGCACCTCCAGCGCCACTGGCACCGGCTGGTGGGTGATGTTTTTCTCTGCAACGCCCAACGCCAGCAGCTCGGCGTGGCAGGCCTGAAACAAGGCGTTGGTGATGGATTCGTTGAAGCGGGCTTGCACGATCCCGATGGCGAGTTTCTTGCCATCGGGCGAGGGAGCCGCACCTTTGTCTGCGCCGAAGATGGTCGATTCCGTTCTGTGTTAATTGCTGTGGTTCAAGCGCTGCGGCTCAGGTAGCCGGTGATTTCCAGGCCGTAGCCGGTCATGCTGGGCATGCGCCGCGGCGTGCCCATAAGCTGCATTTTGTGCACGCCGCACTCGCGCAAAATCTGCGCGCCCACGCCGTAGGTGCGCAGATCCATGCGGCCGCGCACCGGGGCTTGTGCCGAACGCGCGGTGCCCTCAAATTGCGCCAGCAGTTGCTCAGCCGTCTCGCCGCAGTTGAGCAGCACCGCGACCCCCGCACCAGCCTCGCTGATGTGGCGCAGGCTGGCCTCCAGGCTCCAGCTGTGCATGGAGCGCCCAACCTCCAGCGCATCCAGCACCGACAGCGGCTCGTGAACCCTGACCGCCACGGTGTCGCTGGCCGCCCACTGGCCCTTGACCAGCGCCAGGTGCAGCGCACCGCTGGGCTTATCGCAGAAGGCGGTGGCCGTGAACTCGCCGAATGCGGTCTGCAGCGGACGCGAGCCGAGCTGGGTCACCAGCGATTCGGTGCGGCTGCGGTACTCGATCAGGTCGGCGATGGTGCCGATCTTCAGCCCGTGTTCGGCAGCGAAAATTTGCAGATCGGGCAGGCGTGCCATCGTGCCGTCGTCTTTCATGATCTCGCAGATCACCGAACTCGGCGAGCAGCCCGCAATGGCCGCGAGATCGCAACCCGCTTCGGTGTGGCCGGCACGCATCAGCACGCCGCCGTCCACCGCCTGCAAGGGGAAAATGTGACCCGGCTGCACCAGGTCGTCTGGCCCGGCGTTGCGCGCCACCGCCACCGCCACCGTGTGCGAGCGGTCGGCAGCCGATATGCCAGTGGTCACGCCCTCGGCGGCCTCGATCGACACGGTGAACGCTGTGCCCTTCTTGTCGCCATTGCGCGCCACCATCGGCGGCAAATGCAACTGCTCGCAGCGTTCTCGGGTGAGGGTGAGACAGATCAGGCCGCGACCAAAGCGCGCCATGAAGTTGATCGCCTCGGGCGTCACATGGTCGCCAGCGAGCACCAGATCGCCCTCGTTTTCTCGGTCCTCTTCATCAACCAGGATAACGATGCGACCGGCGCGCATGTCGGCCACGATGTCTTCAACCGGGGAAATGGCGACCGGTGCCAGGTGAACCGTTGCCAGGGTGTTGGGGGCGTTCATGCAGCAGATTCCTGAGCAGAAATGGGGTGGGACTGTTGCGAAGGCTGGAGCATGCGCTCCACATAGCGCGCCACCGTATCGATTTCCAGGTTGACCATGGCGCCAGCTGTGACAGCACCAAGCGCGGTGTTGTCCACCGTGTGGGGAATGAGATTGATGCTGAATGTGCAGCCTGCGGGACTGTCTTCCACACTGTTCACCGTGAGGCTCACCCCGTTGACTGTGATCGAGCCCTTGTAAGCCAGGAATTTGCCGAGCTCGGGCGACGCCATCACCCACAGCTCCCAGCTCTCGCCCTGCTCGAAGCGGGTCACCCGGCCAGTGCCGTCGACATGGCCCGAAACGATGTGGCCGTTCAGCCGGTAGTTGGCGCGCAGCGCCATTTCCAAGCTGAGGCGATGCCCGATCTCGGGCAGGCCATTGGTGCGGGCCAGCGATTCGGCAATGATGTCGATGGTGAACTGGTGCTGGCACAGGTCCAGCGAGGTCATCGTCATGCAGGCGCCATTGATCGCGATGCTGTCGCCCAGGCCAACGTCATCGAGATAGCCGGGCGGCGCCTCGATGTGCAGGCGCTTGCCATGGTGCAAAGAAGTGCCGAGGGCGTGGAGGGCGGCGATGCGACCCACGCCGGTAATGATGCCGGTAAACATCGCGCTATTTTCGCAGGGTTTGCGCAGGCTTCCCGCGACGGGGCTGAACATGGCCCTCGAGCTGGGGAATTCAGCCGGCCAGAAATGCGTCGCGGAGGATAGTCGAAGACGGCGGCGAGCTGCTGCACCTCTTCCAGCGGCAGCGGCGCCAGGGCGTTGCGGGCCACGGCCTGCAGCTGCATGGTGGCCAGCGCGCCGGCCACCGCACCCACGGCCAAAACGCCGACCAGCTTCATCTTCGAACTCATGGAGGATAGGGTTTTCAAACACCCTTTTTCCCTCCAGAGTGCCCCTCGGCGAGGCGCTCGATCACCCACCGACCCGGGACGTATTCCTCTTCCTTCGGGATGAACTTCTGCTGCTTGTCAAGCTGCCGCTGGAACGCCACCGTGCGCTCCTCGCGCTGGCTCACGAAACTATCGAAGAAATCGACTACCTGGACTCCCGGGCAGTCGGTGAAGCGCGCCGTGAGCGTTTGTCAGAGAACGCAGGGGCCTCACCGGGCCTGACCTGGGCCTGACCATCCTCATTGGCTTCGAGGTCCTGGTGCAGAAGCGAAGGTCTGGGCTTCTATTGACTTGCTCCAGTATCTACAACGAAGGC
>JBBSCV010000279.1:0-5761 GCA_038249925.1 Burkholderiales bacterium | reverse complement strand
GTTGTGGCGCAGCGCAGCCTTGCAGCACGGCCAGGCCTGCCAGCGAGATGAGCAGCATCAGTGGGCGGAGCATCTTCATTCCTTGACCAATTCGCGGATCTGCTGTTCGTACGAGAGCTCCATGCCCTCGCGGTAGCCGCGATGCAGGAAGCGCACCTTGCCGTCGCGGTCGATCAGCACCGTGGCCGGCATGCTGCCCAGGTCGTAGCGCTTGCTGACTGTCTTGTCGGTGTCGAGCAGCACCGGGAAGCGCAGGCCCATCTTGGTGGCGGTGGCGAGGGCGGTGCGAGGGTCGTCGTCGATGTTCACGGCCAGCAGCGTGAAACCGCTGGCGCGGTATTTGTCGTACAGGCGGTTCAGATGCGGCATCTCTTGCCGGCAGGGGCCGCACCAGGTGGCCCAGAAGTTCACCAGCACGACTTGGCCGCGCTGCTCCTGCAGGCGCAGGTTGCGGCCGTCGGTGCCCTTCAGCGTGAAGTCGGGTGCGAGCGTCTGCGGTGAGACGGTGGCACCGGCGGGTGACATCGCCGTGGCCAGGCACAGCAGCAAGGAAGCAGCGAAGAAGCGCATGGTGCGGCCCATCAGAAGTAGACGGTGAGGCCGGCAGTGACCTCCAGGTTGTTGGTGCTGCTGCGCTTGCCCAGCAGGTCGAGCGAGTAGATGTGATCGCGCACGTCGGCCTGCATGGCGAACCAGTCGGTGAAGACCACGCGCAGCCCGAAGCCGGCGGTGATGGTCTGGCGTTTCTGGCCGGCGAAGTCGGTGCTGCCGACGCCGGCCAGCACATAGCCTTGCGAAATCTTCGCGCGGCTGCGGCCGAAGAACACCTCGCCGGGCAGGATGTTGTAGCCGGCCACCACGTTGTAGTAGTTCAGGCGCTGCGTGGGCGTGGTGAAGATGCCGCCGTTCGGAAAGATCTGGCGGAAGTCTTCGTCGCTCACCTTGGTGGCGCCGTAGGTGGCTTCGACGAACACGTCTTCGGTGATGTGGTAGCCCAGACGGACACCGCTGACCGAGCTGGTGCCGAAGTTCTGCGTGGCGTAGATGCCGCTGAAGAGACCCACCGAGATGTCGCGAGAGGCGAAACGTGGCAGCTTCATATCGCGGCGCTCGACCTGCGGCACGATGACCTGGCCTGCGGGTTCAGCGGGACGCGGCGTCTGGGGCTGCGCCTGCGCGTTTGCTGCCGGGGTCAGCGCCATCGCAGCCTGCGCAGCCAGCACGGACAGCGCGGCACGCAGCGGGAAAGTTTTGCTCTTGTCAGACATGGTGCGGTAGGTTCAGAAGAAGAAGCCGAGACCAGCGGTGATGCTGCGGTATTCGGTGCTGCGCTGGTCCGAGACAAAGGCGGTGTAAAGCGTCCAATCCACGCGCGCAGTGAAGCGTTCGCTGATGTGCCAGCGCAGGCCCAGGCTGGCTTGCGCGAGGTTGGCGTTCACCGGGGTGGCGTCGACCAGGCTGCTGTTGGGAATGTTGCGGAACTTGCCGAGGCCGACCGAGAAGTACGGTGACCAGCGGCGGTCGCTCCAGGGCTCGGAGACAAGGCTCAGGTGCCAGAAGTCGGTGCCGGAAAACAGGCCCTGCACCTGGCCCACCACCAGCTCGGCGCCCACGGTGTCGGCCAGGCGTGTCTGCAGGCCCAGGCGCAGCATCGGTTCACCGCGGAAGCGGCCCCAGCCGCCGCTGAACTCGACGCGCCGGCCCAGATAGTCGTCCAGCAGCAGGTCGCGGAAGGTCTTGCTGCTGCCGGCTGCAGTCAGCGTGGTCTCCAGCGCCCGTCGCTGCACCCAGCCCACCTGGCCGCCTTCGGCGCGCACGCGGTACCAGTCGGTGCGGCGCAGCTCGATGGTGACGTGCTGCGCCTTTTCCACCACGAAGAACACCGGGTAGCCGCGACCCGGGCCGGTGTGCATTTCGAGATACGGCTCGGCGACCTGCAGGCGCTCGACAGTGGCGGGCTCGGCAGCGCAGGCGGCCGCGGCAGCCCCGGCCAGGCACAGCATCAGGCAAGCGCTGCGCAGTGCGCGCAGCCAGGGGTTCGGGGGAAAGGTCAAGTCGCGCCCGCTCATTCAATGTTGCAGGCGCCCGTGGCGGGGTCGGCAGGGGTGAACATGGTGTTGGCCGCAGCGCTGAACTCGTCCTGGCCCTGCGGCATGGGGCGGTTGATCCAGTAGCGGATGAGCTTGGCCTCGCGACTGTCGAGATTCTCGAAAATGATGCCGCCGCCATGCAGCACGCCGCGCACCAGCGGCTTGTTCAGCATGCGGCTCTGGTCGGGCGAGCCGACCACGCTCTCGCCCAGCGACGAGTAGTAGTTCTTGTACATGTCTGTGGCGCGAATGGCGTCTGCCGTCAGCGTGTGGGCGTCAACCGCTGTGGCCTGGCCCAGCAGGCGCAGCGCGCCGCCGGTGCCGGTGGTGTTGTCGTGGCAGCCCGCTGAGGCGCAGGTGTTGATGGACACCGCGCCGTTCAGGTTCACCGGCAGCGGTGTGTTCAGCACCGGGTTCACGCAGCGCTGGAAGTAGGCGAATGAAAGCTTCTGGCCCGAGGTGCCTGCCGGGTTCGCGAGGTTGGGCGCGTTGTCCAGCGCGCCGCCACCGCCACAGGCCGACAGCAGCAGGGCGGCGCCCGCCGACCAGGAGAAAAGTCGGATCATGGTGTGGTGCAACCTCGGGAAATCCAGCTCGCGATCTGCGTATAGCCTGGGCTGCCCACGGGCAGCAGCGCGGTGGTCTGCGCCAGTTCGCCCGCCGGGTGGGGCACGGTGGCAGGGCGCGAGAGCAGTGGGTTGTTGGCGGTGTTGCATGTGTCGTTCACCATCGTCAGCGTGACGTTGAAGTCGCCCTCGTCACTGCCGGTCAGCACGAAGCGGTTGCGCGGGTTGCCGAGGCCCGCCTGGTGGCAGCCGGCGCAGTTGGCACGCAGCACCGGTTGCACTTGCGTCATGAAAGTGGCCTGGCTCAACTGCGCCACCGAGCGCACGCCGTTGGTCGAGTCGAAGGGATCGTTGTAGTACTGACCGCCCAGGTCCATCCACTCGGCAAGCAGGCGTTTTTCGGCCCTGTTCAAGAGACCGGCATGGTCCGGAATGGTGGTGACGACGGCATTCGCGCCGGTGCCGGTGGTCACCGTGGCGGGCGGGTTGGGGTGCGCGGTGCGTGCCGAAGCCCCGGCCAGCAAGGTCTGGCCCCACAGGATTTCGGTGAGCCGGCTCTTGCGCGCCTGGCCAGCGGTGTTGGCGGCACCGGAGCTGGTTTCCACCAGCGGCGCACCGCGCACCACCTCGGGCACACCGTTGCGCACGCGCACCACCGGGCGGCCGTCGGCGCCGATGACGGGGTCGCCGATCATCAATTCTTCATACGAAGTCATGCGGCCGGTGCCCGACACGCTGCCGCGCAGGTCGAGCTTCACCGGGTCGGCGTGGCAGCCGGTGCAGGTGTTCGCGCCGGCCGGGCCGCGGGCACGTGTCCACAGCGGCTGGATGTGCTCGGGGTAGTTGATGACACCGTTGACCGGTGCCCTCGTGGCCAGGTCGTCGGCCGCGTTCGGGTTGCCGGTGTAGCGCAGGCTGATGGTGGGCAGTGCGCTGACACCGGGCTTGGTGGTGTCGGCCCAGATGTCGGTGAACACGGCGTCGGCCTGCAGCGTCAGCGCTGCGGGGCTCAGCCGGGTGCGCAGGCTGGCCAGGGTTTCGCCGCTCAGGTGCTGTGCAGCAAGCGCACGCACCAGGCCGTCGGGCATGTTGTTGACCACGGCGCCGGAGTTCAGCGCGGCACCGCGGCGCGGGCTGTGGCAGCCGTCGCAGGTGCGGCGCTCACCCGGCCGCACCTGTATCCAGTTGGTGTGCGTCTGGAAGGCGCGGCCTTCGCTGTCGATGATGGACAGCGCCAGCGGCACGTCGGCCGGCACCTGCAGCTTGAAGCTGCCGTCGGGTTCCACCGGCGCGTAGCCCAGGATCTGCTGCTGCTCGAAATCTGTTTCGCCGATGGCCAGGCGCAGGCCCATCGAACCCGAAGGCGGTGCCACGGCGCGCACCGCCCGCACGAAGCGCGCCGGGGCGCAGCGGTAGGCGGCGTCGGCCGGGTCCTTCATGCGCGACAGGTCAGCGACCTGGGCACGCGTGTCCATCGGGTCGCCAGGGCGTGTCTGCGGGATGCTGGTGGTGCAGCCGGCGGGGCGGTCGGCAGCCGTGAACATCTGCTCGGCCATGCGGTTCAGGCCGTCGGTGTCGTAGACGCTGCGCACTTCGATGAGCGCCAGGTCTTGCTGCGCCAGCACCGGGTCCACCGTGGTGGGCTCCACCACGTTGGGCTCGGGCCGCGGTTGCAGCGCGATGGGGTCGGTGTACATCTTGCCGGCCTGCGGCGCGGCCACGATCAGCCAGGTCCGTGCCGCGGGGTCGAACATCCAGATCGCGTAGGCCGCAGGCGCGTTGTCGCGCACGGCGTCGGTGGCGCGCACGGTCATCGTGCGGTTGCTGTCGGCCAGCGTGGCCTTCTCTGCGTCGGTCAGCGTGGTGCACGAGACCACCACGCCATTGCGTGTGACGGCACACGGGCGCCACGCCACCAGCACGCGTTCGCTGCCGTCCCACAGCGGGTAGGGCGTGGTGGCGCGGCCGCCCAGGGCCAGCGCGCGGCCGTCGCTGAGTGCGTTGCCGGTGATCTCGACCTGCCCGCCTGTGGCCGGCACGGTGGTGTTGGCTGGCGTGTTGAATTCGCTGTAGCGCGCCGCGTCGATGAGGTGCATGGAGCCCCCTTCCTGCGTGCCCGACAGCGGCATCAGCGAACTCAGCACATGGCCCTTGTTGGGGCCGCGCGGGTCCATGTCGCGCGGATGCAGGTAGCTGTTGCCGGGGCTCTGCGCGCCGTACAGCACGAAGAGGTCGGTGCCGTCCGGCTTGGCCTTGAAGACGGCAAAGCGGTTGCGGTCGGCCACGTGCTCCCAGCGGCTGAACATCACGGTGCCGTCGGGCCGGATGACGGGGTTGCGGTCGTGGCTCTGGTTGAAGGTGATCTGCTGAACATTGGCGCCGTCGGCGGCCATGCTGTGCAGGTTCAGCACGCGTTCGCGCTCGTATTCGTCGGCCGCGAAATAGGCGCGGCCCAGCGCCTGGTTGCGGCTGCTCTTGGCCTGGCGGTTGCTGGCGAAGATGACGCCGCGGTTGGCCGGCAGGTAGACGGGGTCGACATCGTCTTCGCTGGTGCTGGCCGTCAGCCGGCGGAACACGCCTTCGGTGAGCTTGCCGCCGGGCGCCGCGCTCATGTCGTATTCCCAGATGTTCCAGCGCCCGGTGCAAGCCTTGGCGCCGGCGGCGGTGCCGTCCACCGTGGCCGCGTTGGCGGTGGGGCAGCGCATCGCGAAGACCACCTTCTTGCCGTCGTAGCTCACCTCGGGGTCGCTGGCATCGCCGACACCGGCCGTGAAGCGTGCCGTCAGGTTGTGCTCGGCGGCGGTGGGGCTGCTTTTCTCGCGCAGCATCAGGTCGCCACCGGGGGCGCTGTTGGTGCCGTCGGTCGGGTTCAGACCCAGCGTGGTGGCGCGCATCACGTAGACCAGCGGCACGTCGCCGTTGACGGTGAGCGTGTCGGCGCTGTCGCCGCTGTCACCGCCTGAACAGGCGGCCAGCAGTGCGGCGGCGGCCAGGGCTGGCATACCGAGACGGAACAATGGGCTGGATCGCATCGGGTTCTCCCTCTTTGATGAACTGCTGCTGGCCGCTGGGGCTGCTCGGCGTGACTGGCTTGACTGACTGCCT
>JBBSCV010000278.1:0-5786 GCA_038249925.1 Burkholderiales bacterium | reverse complement strand
TTGGTCTACGCGGGCGGCATCGACGACAAGCCCACTTCCAGGGCTTCCGACATCCCCACTTCCAGGAACCACATCAAGGCCGCACTGGCCGAAACCCTGGCCGGCAAGCCGGTCACGCAGGCCTCGACACAGCCCTACGGCTGCTCGGTGAAGTACAGCAGCATGTGATCCGTCACGGCAGGCGCTGGTAATGCGCTGCCAGCGCCTGGAAGGCCGTGATGTCGGCGGGCCGCCCGAGTTCTTCCGCCACGATCTGGGCCACCGGTTCAGCCAGGCGTGCGGCCTCGGCGGCATCCAGAAAGAGCAGGCGGCAGCGCCGCGCCAGCACGTCTTCGACGCTGCGCGCCATCTCGAAGCGCACCGCGAAGCGCACCATCGCTTCGCTCAAGGCGCCACGGCCGGTTTCGGTATCGCGCCACAGCCAGTTCGCAGCACCCGGCAGTTGGCGCAGAGCAGCCGCCTCGCTGCCGTAGAGGTGTTCACCCGGCGGCTCGCTCAGCGGGCGACCGGGTGCAGCGCCCAGCAGCGCGAGCCGCGCTGTCACGCCGCCGGGCCGCTGCGGCAGCAGGCCACGCGCCATCGCGCGCGCCAGCACGTCTTCTGCCATCGAGCGGTAGGTCGTCCACTTGCCGCCAGTCACCGTCACCAAGCCTGATGGCGCGATGAGCACGGTGTGCTCGCGCGACAAGGCCTTGGTCTCACCACCTTGAACGCTGCCGGCCTGCGGCTTGACCAGCGGGCGCAGGCCCACCCACACCGAACGCACGTCGCTGCGCTTGGGCGCACGCGCCAGGTAACGCGCCGATTCGCCCAGGATGAAGGCCACCTCTTCGGCGAACGGCGCGGGCTCACGCGCCAGGTCCTGGCGCGGCGTGTCGGTGGTGCCCAGGATGGTCTTGCCGAGCCACGGCACAGCGAAGAGCACGCGGCCATCGGCCGTCTTGGGCACCAGCAGCGCGTGGTCGCCGGGCAGAAACGCGCGGTCGACGACCAGGTGCACGCCCTGGCTGGGCGCCACCATGCGCGGCGAGTTGGCGTCGGTCGGCTCGGCGCTGCGGTCCATCGCCCGCACCTCGTCCACCCAGACACCGGCCGCGTTGACGACGCAGCGGGCGCGCAAGGTCGCGCTGACGCCGGTTTCGCGGTCTTGCACCTGCACGCCGCGCAGCTGGCCGTTTTCATGCAGCAGGCCGGTGGCCGCGCAGTGGTTCAGCACCAGCGCCCCGCGCGACAAGGCCGTGCGCGCCAGCAGCAGCGCCAGGCGTGCGTCGTCGAACTGGCCGTCCCAGTAGCGCACACCGCCTTGCAGACGCCCGGCCGGGCCGTTCATGTGAACGCCCGGCATCAACGTTCTTGTTCGCGTGGCGCCCAGCCATTCGGTGCCGCCCAGGCCCTGGCTGCCGGCCAGCGCGTCGTACATCTTCAAGCCGGCGCCGTAGAAGCCGCGCTCCCACCACTGGTAGGCCGGCATCACGAAGGGCAGGCGCTGCGCCACATGCGGCGCGTTGTTCAGCAGGGCCGTGCGCTCGTGCAGGGCTTCACGCACGAGGCCGATGTCGCCCTGCGCGAGGTAGCGCACACCGCCGTGGGCCAGCTTGGTGGCGCGTGACGATGTGCCCTGCGCGAAGTCGTGCGACTCGACCAGCACCACGCTGAAGCCACGCACCACCGCGTCCAGCGCCACCCCCAGGCCCACGGCGCCGCCGCCGATGACGGCCAGATCCCAGTCGCGGCCTTCCTGCAGCCGGGCGACCAATGCGGCGCGGTCGCTCACGGCGGAACGCTGCCCGGAGTCGGAGCTTGCATGCCCGGCTACCCGCGCGCGAAGTTCACCGGCAAGCCTGCCGACCCCGACACCGGCACGCGCAGCGCCAGCACGCAGCCGGCCAGCGGCTGCGCCGCCAGCTCGTCGGCAGGGCGGTTCAGGCGCGCCGTGGTGACGTACAGCGTGCGCAGATCGGGCCCGCCGAAACACGGCATGGTGGGGCAGCGCACCGGCAGCGGCAGTTCGGCCAGCAGCACGCCTTCGGCTGAAAAGCGCAGCAGGCGCTGGCCCTCGAACATCGCGCACCAGTAGGCACCTTCGGTGTCCACCGCAGCGCCATCGGGCCGCCCGCCGTAGGTGCTGAGGTCTTGCCCCGTCGTTTTCAACGGGAAGCTCGCGAACACGCGCTCGCGCGACAGGCTGCCGTCGCTGCCGTCGAAGTCGCAGGCGAAGATGCGGTGGCTGCTGGTGTCGCTGCGGTAGAGCGTGCGGCCATCGGGGCTGAAGGCCAGGCCGTTGCTGACGGTGATGCCCTGCGCCATGCGTTGCAGCCGCCCATCAGCCCAGCGGTAGAGCGCGGCGTTCGGCGGGTCTCGCGGCTCGTAGATCGTGCCGACCCAGAAGCGGCCTTGCGGGTCGGCCTTGCCGTCGTTGAAACGTTCGGTGGCCGTGTCGTAAGGCGGCGCGGCGATGCGCTGGCGTTCACCGCTGGCCGGGCTGAAGCGCCACAGGCCATCGCGGCAGGCCAGCATCAAGTCGCCGCCGGGCAGCGGCGCGCAGCAGCCGGGCTCGCTGGCCACGGGCCAAGCCGTGTGCGTGGCGGTGGCGGGCACCCAGCGGTTGAGCTGTTTGCCGGGAATGTCGCACCAGTACAGCGCCGCTTCGTCCGGGTGCCAGAAGGGCGATTCGCCCAGCAGCGAAGCCGGTACCGGAATTGCCGCCCACTCGGTCTCGCAGACGCCCACACGGTCGATGCTCATGCGCGCGCCACCGCCAGCTTCATCCAGGCTTCGAAGCACTCACGTGGCGCCACCGTGCGCAGGCCATGCCCGGCGGGGTCGGCCATCTGGAGGGCGTTGCTGACATGGCTGACCGGCTCGACGCAGTAATAGGGCTTCGTGGCGGGCGTGAAGACCACCAGATAGGGCAGCGAAGACGTGAGCTGCAGCGAGAGTTCTTCGTCGCTGATGTGTGCCGCACCGCGCCAGCCTTCGAAGCAGTTGTCGAAGGCCAGTTCGGCCACGTCGGCGACGATGGCAGGCTGTGGCACGGTGTGTGTGGACAGGCCGCTGGCGTCGTTGTCCCAACGCTGGCTCACCTCGATCTGCAAGTGACTGCGTTCGCGCTTCGGGAAGTAAGGGTGCCAGCCCAGCCCCACCGGCTGCGGTTGCGGCGCGTCGTTGGTGAAGCCGAGGTGCACTTCCAGCGCGTCTGGCGTGAGCACGAAACGCTGGCGCAAGGTGAAGGCAAAGGGCCAGTGAGCGTCGGCGGTGTGCGTGTAGACGAGCTCGGCTTCGGTGGCACTGCAGGAAGCGACTGCCCAGGGTCGCTGCCAGGCCACGCCGTGAAGCGAATGCGGGTTGTCGTCGAAGTTCGGCGCCGTGTTGTGCTCTTGCCCCAGCCATTGAAAGCGCTGGTAGCCCAGGCGTCCGCTGTAGGGCACCAGCGGGTAGCAGCCCGACAGGCGCGACGCGGTCAGTTCAGCCGGCTCGGCACTGCGCAGTACCGGCACGCCCGCCAGCCAGAGGCCGGCGATGCAGCCGCCCAGGTCGGCGCGCAGTGCCAGGCGCAGTTCGCCGGCATGCAGTTCTGGCAGGTTGGTAATGGTCTTCTCCAAGAGCGCTGAATCGCAACCCGCGATGATGCACGAGGCCCCGGCGTCACTCCCCGCATCTGGTCCCAAGCCCTGGTCGCAAGCCCTGGACCCAAACCCTGCCCTGAGCCCCTACCAGCGCGTCCCCGGCTCGTCCAGCTCGACCTTCAGATAGTGCGCCCCGGCCAGCGGGTTGAAGTAGTAGGGCGGGATCTCCTCGAACCCCAGGCTGGCGTAGAGGCCCCGTGCCGCCTCCATGTCGTCCAGCGTGTCCAGCAGCAGCGTGCTGTAGCCGGCGCGCGTGGCCAGGTCGAGCAATTGCTGCGCCAACAGCCGGCCCAGCCCGAAACGGCGAAAGGCGCGCCGCACGAACAGGCGCTTCATCTCGCAGGCGTTCGGGTAGTCGGCATCGGGCAGCGCACGCAAGGCGCCGCAGCCGGCTGGCTGGCCGTCGATCAGCGCCACCAGCAGGACGCCACTCGGCTCGGCATAAGGCCCGGGCAACGCAGACAGCTCTTGCTCGAAGTTCTGGAAACACAGGTCCACGCCCAGGCCTTCGGCGTACTCTCGGAACAGCAGGCCTGCTGCAGCCAGAAGCTCCGGCGAATCGGCTTGCAGCAGCTGAATCTGGGGGCCTGTGGTCATCGTTTCGCGGCGCCGCGCGCTAGAAGCCGGCCTGCTTCGACACCCACCACGCCAAGCCGATGCACAGCGCCAGTAGCACCACTGCCAGCAGGCGCTGCGGCGCACCGTCCGCGCTGGCGGGCGTGCTGGCGGGCAGTTGTTTGTCGCCACTGACCATCGGCCCGACCAGGTTGATGCGCTTTTTCAAGAAGTAGAAAGCGATGGCCGTGATGTGCAACGCCACCAGGCCCAGCACCAGCCATTGACCCCAGGTCTTGTGCCAGCTGGTTGCCAGCAACGAGGTCTCGCCGCTGACGTAGCGAATCAGCGGCCCCTGGTTGGCGATTTCGTCGTCGGCCACCAGCCCGGTGCCCAACTGCACCGCCACGATGGCCAGCAAGGCAAAGACCGAGAGCGCCCCGGTCGGGCTGTGGCCCACGTCCAGCCCTTCGCGCGCCGGGCTCTTTCCGCGCAGGAATCCCCACAGCGTGCCCGGGGCGTAGATGAAGCTGGCGAAACGCGACCAGCGCCCGCCCACCAGGCCCCACAGCACGCGGAAGGCGATGAGCGTGAGCACCACATAGCCGAAGCGGAAGTGCCATGCCATGGCCGCGCCGCCGATCTTCGCGCTGATCACAGAACCGGCCACGGCCAGCGCCAGCAACCAGTGAAACAGGCGGGTGGGCAGGTCCCACACGCGCACGGGAACCAGGGCGGCAGCAGGGGTGAGCTCGGGCATGGTCGGCGTCTTGGCTCAAGTGGCAGGGGGCCGCCAGCAGGCTGCTGGCGAAGTGCAACCATATCAAGGGTCAGCGCGGCTGGGCGAACTCGGGCTCACCAGAAGGAGCCGTGCTCCGTACACTGCGCGCCAGCAGAGGCCGAAGTTCTCTGGCCGCTGCTGCCTTCTGACTGCCCCCCAACGTACGGAGCCTTACCGCATGCAACGTCTTCTTCTCACCGTCGCCGCCCTCGCCGGCCTGGCCACCGCCCTGCCCGCCGCCGCGCAGTTCCAGAAGCCCGAAGACGCGGTGAAGTACCGCAAGGCCGCCTTCACCGTGATGGGCACGCACTTCGGCCGTTTGGGCGCCATGGCCCAGGGCCGTGTGCCCTTCGATGCCGCCGCCGCCACGATGAACGCCGAGATCGTGGCCGACATGGCCAAGCTGCCCTACGCCGGGTTTGTCGATGGCACCTCGGGCACCGAAAAGGGCACACCCAAGGCCAATGTGTGGACCGACCGCGCCAAGTTCGACGCCGGCGCGAAGAAGCTGCAGGAGGAGTCGGCCAAGCTGGCTGCCAACGCCAAGACGCTGGACGGACTGAAGACGGCCTTCACGGCCACGGCGGGCACCTGCAAGGCTTGCCACGACGATTTCCGGAATCCTTGAGCCCCCAAGCTCGCTAGCGCTCCATGCAAGGCCAGAGGCCTTGCTTGCTCGGCCGTCCAAGTCCGCGCAGGCGGACTTGGAGACGCGGCCTTCGCCCCCCCGAGGGGGGTGTCTTCCTACGGTCCGGCGGAGCCGGTTCCGTGGGAGGAAGCTTGGTCGCGCGGTGGTGCTGGTGGGGGCTCGGCGAAGCCTAGAA
>JBBSCV010000277.1:0-5796 GCA_038249925.1 Burkholderiales bacterium | reverse complement strand
CTGGCCTTCGGCGTGATGGCCGCGCTGTTCGAGCGCCAGCGCTCGGGCAAAGGCCAGGTGGTGGACGCCGCGATGGTGGACGGCGCCGCCTCGCTGGCATCCATCTTCTGGGGCCTGCAAGCGGCTGGCCAGTGGGGCGCGACGCGCGGCGAGAACCTGCTCGACGGCGGCGCGCCCTTCTACGACACCTACGAGACGGCCGACGGCAAGCACATCAGCCTGGGCGCGCTGGAGCCGAAGTTCTTCGCGCTGTTGGCAGCGGCGCTGGGCTTGGAGGCACTCTTCGTGCAGCGCCAGTACGACCGCAGCCTGTGGCCCGAAATGCGCGCGGCCATCACGCATGCGGTGAAGCAGCGCACGCGCCAAGCCTGGTGCGAACTTCTTGAAGGCACCGATGCCTGTTTTGCGCCGGTGCTGAGCTTCGATGAAGCCGCGGCGCACCCGCATGCCGTGGCGCGCGGCGCCTTCGTCACGGTGGACGGCGTGCAGCAGCCCGCACCGGCGCCGCGTTTCAGCCGCACGCCGGCTGCGCAGCCGCGCCCCGCGCCCGGCATCGGCCAGCACAGCGAAGAAGTGCTGCGTGAAGCCGGTTTCACGGCCGATGAAATGGCCGCCCTGCGCGAAGCGGGCGCCTTGCGATGAGCGAACCCGGCCACGAGCCCCCGGCCGACGCACGCACGGCGGCTTCGCTCTTGCTGCTGCGCGATGGTGATGCGGGCCTGGAAGTGCTGATGCTGCGCCGCGCCGAACGTGAAGGCGACCCGCGCAGCGGCGTGGCCGTTTTCCCCGGTGGCCAGCTGGACGCGCGCGACCGCGCCGCGCACGCGCTGTGCCTGGGCCCCGACGACATCGCCGCCAGCCGCCGGCTGGGCGTGGCGCAGGGTGGGCTCGACTACTTCATCGCCGCCGTGCGCGAGACCTATGAAGAAGTGGGGCTGTTGCTGGCCCAGGGCGACATCGAAGGGCCGGCGCTGGTGGGCTGGCGCGAGCGCCTGCAAACGGGCGCGGCCAGCATCGTCGATTTCTGCACCGCCTGCGGCCTGAAGCTCGATCTCAGAGGCCTCGTCTACAGCGCGCACTGGCTCACGCCCGTGGGGGTACCCAAACGCTTCGACACGCGCTTTTTCGCCGTCCACGCGCCGGCTGGTCAGCGGCCTGAGGCCGACAACAACGAAGCCCTGGAAGTGATGTGGTTGCGCCCGGCCACCGCGCTGGACCCGGCGAACGGCCTGAAGCTGGTGCCCGTGACGCGCGTTCTGCTTCAAGACCTGCTGCCGCACGCCACCGCCGAGGGGGCCCTTGCCGCGCTGCGCCTGCTGGCCCAGGTGCCCCTGGTGATGCCGCGCCGCGCCATCACCGCCCGCGGGCCGGGCGTGGTGCTGCCGCACGAGCCGCCGTATGCAGAAGTGGGCCGGCTCGATGCCATGGGCCGTGGCGACATGCACGCCACCCTGCTGCCCGGGCGTGCGGTGGCGTTGTCGGCGCGCGTCTTGCGCATCACCGCGCCCAACCCCGGGCCGATGACGGGCCCCGGCACCAACACCTATCTCGTGGGCGGTGGCGGCCCCGGCGCTGGCTGGACGGCCATCGACCCCGGGCCCGTGAGCCCTCAGCATCTGCAACACCTGCTGGCGGCGCTGAACGAGCGTGGCGGCAAGCTCGAACGCATCCTCGTCACCCACACCCACCGCGACCATTCACCCGGCGCTGCGGCCCTGGCCGCCGCCACGGGTGCGCCGGTGTGGGGCCGTGTGGCCGACCACCCCGCGTGGCAGGACGAGACCTTCCGCGCCGACCACGTGCCCGCTCATGGCGACCGCATCACTGTCGGCCCGGGTGCCACGCTGCGTGTCTGGCACACCCCCGGCCATGCCAGCAACCACCTTTGCTATTTGCTGGAAGAAGAGCGCCTGCTCTTCACGGGCGACCACGTGATGCAGGGCAGCACGGTGGTCATCAACCCGCCTGACGGCGACATGGCGGTGTACCTGCGTTCGCTGAACGAACTGCTGAACGAGCCGCTGGACTGGCTGGCCCCCGGCCACGGGTTCCTGGTGGCGCAGCCGCATGCCGTGCTGCGCGCGCTCATCGCCCACCGCGGCAAGCGCGAAGCCAAGGTGCTGGCCGCCCTGCGCGGCCACGGCCCGGCGCCGCTGGAAAGCCTGGTCAACGCGGTCTACGACGATGTGCCAGCAGCGCTGCACGGCGTCGCGCAGCGTTCACTGTGGGCGCACCTCTTGAAGCTGCAGGGCGAAGGCCGGGCCGCGCTTGACGCCGGCGACCGCTGGTCAGCGATCTGAAGGTCGCACCGGTTCACCCAAAGACGCAGGCAAGGCCGCCTGCCAGGTTCCGTCCAGCAGCAGCTGGTGCGGACCGAACTGCGCCTTGTAGGCCATCTTCGGGCTCTGCTCGATCCAGTAGCCCAGGTAGACGTGCGGCAGTTTCAAGAGCCGCGTCTGCTCCACCTGCCACATCACGCTGAAGGTGCCGTAGCTGGTGTGCGGCTCGGGCTCGTAGAAGGTGTAGACGGCCGAGATGCCGTCAGAGAGCACGTCAAGAATCGACACCATCTTCAGCGCGCCGGGAATGCCTTCGTCGTCGCTGGGTTCGCGGAACTCGACCATGCGTGAATTGACGCGGCTTTGCAGCAGGAACTGGGTGTACTGGTCGACGCTGTCGTGGTCCATGCCGCCGCCGCTGTGGCGGCCGCTCTGGTAGCGCAGGTAGAGCTGGTAGTGCTCGGGCACGAAGCCCAGGCGCAGCACGCGCGCCTTCAGATGCTGGTGTTGTTTCAGTGCGCGGCGCTGGCTGCGTGTGGGCGTGAAGCTCGCCACCGGCACGCGCAGCGGCACGCAGGCGCGGCAGCCGTCGCAATACGGCCGGTAGGTGAACATGCCGCTGCGCCTGAAGCCGTTGGCCACCAGGCCCGAATAGGTCTCGGCATGGATGAGGTGGCTGGGCGTGGCCACCTGCGAACGCGCCTGCCGGTCGGGCAGGTAGCTGCAGGGGTAGGGGGCCGTTGCATAGAACTGCAAAGACCGCAGCGGCAATTCCTTGGGGTGCGTCACGCTTTGTTTTCCGTGGCCGGCGGCTCCAGCAGCGCCCAGGCGGCTTCATCATAGGTCCAAGGCGCCACCGCTTCAGCCGCCACGCCGTCCGTCACGTTCAAGGCCAAGCGTTCCAGGAAGTCCGCGCGGCTGATCTCGCGCGCGCCCAGGCTGGCCAGGTGGCCGGTGTTCTGCTGACAGTCGATGAGCGCCACGCCGCGCGCCAGGCAGGCCGCGACCAATGCCGCCAGCGCGATCTTCGATGCATCGGTGCGCCGCGAAAACATCGATTCACCGAAACACATGCGGCCGATGTTGATGAAGTAGAGGCCACCCACCATCTCGCCGTCGATCCAGGTCTCGACGCTGTGCACGCGGCCCAGGCGGTGCCAGTCGGTGTAGGCGGCCACCATGGCGGGCACGATCCAGGTGCCGTCCTGGCCGTCGCGCGGGGTGCTGGCACAAGCGCGAATGAGGGCGGGGAAGTTGCTGTCGAAGCGCACTTCGCAGCCCGGCGTGCCGCGAAAGCGGCGCAACGCCTTGCGCAGGTTGCGCCCGAGATGGAACTCGGCCGTGTGCAGCACCATGCGCGGGTCGGGGCTCCACCACAGCACCGGCTGGCCGGCGCTGAACCACGGGAAGATGCCGGCGCGGTAGGCCTCTTCCAGCCGCGTGGTGTTCACGCTGCCACCGGCAGCCACGAGACCGGGTGCCTCACTGCCGGGGCCGAGTGCCGCAGCGGCTGGCGGCAGCGGCAGGCTGTCGTCGATCCAGTGCAGCATGGGGCTGATTTTCGGCTGCTTGAGTGTCAGCGGCTGCTGAGCTGCATCCAGAGGAAGCTGAACTCCAGCGCCTCCATCTGTGCGCGCTGCCCGTTGTCGGCGGCGCCGCCATGGCCGCCTTCGATGTTCTCCCAGTACAGCACCGCGTGGCCTTGTTCCAGCATCTTCGCGGCCATCTTGCGCGCGTGGCCGGGGTGCACGCGGTCGTCGCGCGTGCTGGTGATGAACAGCACCTTGGGCATCTTCACGCCCTTGGCGCTGGGCTGCACGTTCTGGTAGGGGCTGTACTTCGAGATCCAGGCCCATTCCTCGGCCTTGTCGGGGTCGCCGTACTCTGCCATCCAGCTGGCACCGGCCAGCAGCTTGTGATATCGCTGCATGTCCAGCAGCGGCACCTGGCAGACCACGGCGTTGAAGAGTTCGGGACGCTGCACCATCACGGCGCCCACCAGCAGGCCGCCATTGCTGCCACCCTGGATGCCGAGGTGCCGCGGGCTCGTGATGTTCGTCTTGATGAGGTCTTCGGCCACGGCGGCGAAGTCGTCGTAGCTCTTCTGCTTGTCGGCCTTGATCGCGGCCTGGTGCCAGCCGGGCCCGAATTCGCCGCCGCCGCGGATGTTGGCCACCACGTAGACACCGCCCTGGCCCGTCCAGGCGCGGCCGATGGTGCCTGAATACCAAGGCGTCAAAGAGACCTCGAAGCCGCCGTAGCCATAGAGCAGCGTCGGGTTCTTGCCGTCGGCCTTCGCGCCCCGGGGCCAGATCACGAAATAGGGCACCCGGGTGCCGTCCTTGCTGGTCGCGAAACGCTGTTCGGCGCGCATGCCGGTGGCATCGAAGAACGTGGGGCGCGACTTCAGCACTTCACGCTCGTCGCTGCCGGTCCGGCCGAGTTGCAGCGTGTCGGGTTGCAGGAAATCGGCCACGTTCAGAAAGTAGGCCTCGGCCAGCGGGTCGTCCTTCAGCAGCGGGTCGTGCAACGCCGTCACGCCCAGGCTGCCGGGGTAGGGCGCCTTCACGTCGCGCTTGCGCCAGCCCTTGCCGTCGGGCTGCGCCGCGGGTTGCCACTCTTCGATGCGGCTGGCCACGGTGTCCAGCACGTCCAGCAACAGCTTGCTGCGGGTGGCACCGAAGCTGGCCAGCGAACGCGTGGCCGTGGGCAGAAAGAGCGCATCGAAACGGCGCTCGCCCTTCAGGTAAGCCGCCGCGTTGCCGGCCAGCAGCGCACCGCGCGGCCAGGTGCGGCCGCCGACGGTCCAGTCGCTGCGCAGCTCGATCAGCACGAACTCGCGCCAGAAGCTCAACTTGGCATCGGCGGGCTTGTCGATGAGCACCGGCTTGCCGTTCTGCAGCAGCCAGACCTCGTCGGTGTAGAACGTGACGGCACGGCCGAACGTGGTGCGCTCGAAGCCGGGTGTGGGGTCGACGTTGACGTAGGCCAGCACGTCCGCGGCCCGGCCTTCGAACGCCGTGGTGGCCGCAGCCAATGGCGTGCCGCGCTTCCATTCCTTGATGAACCTGACATAGCCGGAATCGGTGAGCGAGCCGGCGCCGAAATCGGTGCCGACATAGATGCGGTCCTTGTCAATCCACTCGACGCTGCTCTTGGCCTCGGGCAGCGTGAAGCCGTCGGCGATGAAGGTCTTCGTGACGGTGTCGAACTCGCGCACCACGGTGGCGTCGGCACCGCCGCGAGACAACGCGATCAGGCAGCGCCGGTAGTCGGGCCCGAGGCAGCTGCTGCGGCTCCAGACCCAGTTTTCCTTTTCGGCCTTGCCCAGGGCGTCGACGTCGATCACCGTTTCCCAGTCTGGCTTCGTCTTGCGGTACTCGGCCAGCGTGGTGCGGCGCCACAGGCCGCGCGGGTTGTCGGCGTCGCGCCAGAAGTTGTAGAGCCACTCGCCGCGGCGTGTGACGTAGGGAATCTGTTCGCGGCTGTCCAGCACCTCGCGCACGCGGGCTTTCGT
>JBBSCV010000276.1:0-5812 GCA_038249925.1 Burkholderiales bacterium | reverse complement strand
TGATGTCCGAAGTCGATCTCGCCGAACACTCGACACTCTTCGTGGCGCAGAACGGGCACATCATTCCCATACCGAATTACGGTGGCACCGTCTATCCGGACGGTGGTGTTCGCACATCGGTCGCCGATCTCTCGCGATTCTTCGTTGCCATGCTGAACGACGGCGAATACCAAGGCACACGCATCTTGCACGCCGATATGGCCACAGAGATGCAGCGTTTTCAGTGGTCCGACGCCAACCGACCAGAGAACTACCCCGCGGCAGATGGCAACTCGGGGCTCTTCTGGCGCACCAAGTTCAGCGGCACACGGGCAGGCCACGGCGGCAATGACCCAGGCCTGCAAACAGAAATGCTGTCGGATCTGCACCGCAATGTCGGTGTCATTCTCTTCATGAACACCTCTTTGAGCGGAGCTGACGCTCGTGCAACCAGCGCCATCTTCGACGCGCTATGGAAACACGCCCAGGCTTTGCGCGCCCAGAAGAACTAGCCGGGCTGCAGCGACGCCAGCGCACCCTGCACGTGGTGTCGGCGTCATGCAGGCCGGGCTGTCAATCGGCAGCTCGACCCGCACATGCCGGCATTGCCAGCGCTTCTCGCGTGCTGACACGGGCGCGGCAAACGTCGCGCGCCAGCCCATCGGCACGCAGCAAGGCCAGTCGTCACGGCGGCGCGACAACGTAGGTGGCCGTCACCGAGCGCGCACCGCTCATGCGCACCGTGCACGTCACGGCCGTGCCGCTGCAGGCGCCGCTCCAGCCCGAAAACCTGAAGCCGCTGAGCACGGTGGCTGTCAGCGTGACAGTGGTGTCCAGCGCGAAGCGGGTGCTGCAGGCAAGGCCGCAGTCGATGCCGCTCGGCTGCGAACTGACGAACCGGGTCTGCCCAGTGCTCGCCCCTGGGAAAACCACGGCCACTTGGAGTTCGGCACCCGCCGGGCCAGGGTCGCCCTTATCGTCGCCACCGCCGCCGCATGCGGCAAGCATCGACATGGCCGCACACAGCCAGACGGCGCGTGCACAGCCTGGCCACTGGGCATCGAGTCTGGCTGGCGGGGTGGGTGGCATTGCGCTCGCGTTCATTGCAGGGGCGGGGCTGGCCCGTTCAGCGGGTGTCATCGATCGTTCTTTCAAGGCCGACAGGCAGGGGTTGGAAGGCGGGTTGGCACGCCTCTGGCGCAGTGTCGGCAAGCCAGAGACTGCTTGGCTGCAAGCCACGCCTGCCGACTGAGCTTCATGCTATGCCGCTACCCCCGCGCTTTGAATAGCACCTTGGGGCATTGCGCAAGGGAGATGGGCGCCAGCCACGATGGAGCACCGTGCGGCGTGTCTGCCGCTGCCGCAGCGGGCTTGCCCGAAACGGCGACAGCAGCAACGCGACCTCGGTCACGCCGGGCGATGTGCGCGTCCCGACGTTGACGGCCGCCCCAAGCACAGGCACACGACTCTGAGGCAGGCTTCATCCCCTCGACGACGTCGTTTGACGGCCTGGACGCTGCGGCAGGCTGCATCTGCTGCCCTCAACTCCAGCGACCAGTTCACCAGAGGCCTGGTGCCGCAGCACCAAGACTCCGCGCCTGCGCCACACAATCGCCAACCAGGGCTGTTGCGGTGCCGACGAACAAGTCCGCGAGCCGCTGGCAGGCGACGAAGCTTCGATCAGCTGTCGGCGCCTGGCATCGTTCCGCCTAGCAGTGCCGTCAGCCGGGCGCTCGACATCCTCAGTTCGCCGACGATCGAGGGCCGCATGCGCGGCTCGGGCACCGTCAGTGTCAATGCGCCGACCAGTTCAAGGCTCGCGTTCCACACCGGTGCCGAAATACCCACGAGACCAGGAACGCGATCACCGGTGATCACCAGGTGCCCTTCGCGCCGCACCCTGTCGTAGACGCGCCCGCGCGCACCGGCAAACGCCATCAGCACGCGGCCGCCAGCGCCGCGGTCCAGCGGCAGCAGGTCGCCGACGCAGGCGTGGTCACGCAGCAGTTGAGGCGAATCGACACGAAACAGCACCAGCCGCTGGTCGCCCTGGCGTACATGGAAGGCCACGCTTTCGCCGGTTCGCGCCACCAGGTCACGCATCTCGGGCAGCACCGCATCCTGCAGCGAAAACGACGCCGCGTAGACGCCGGCCAGCCGCGCGACCCCGGGTCCCAGTGACCAATGCCCCTGGTCCGTGCGCTGCACCAGACGCGCGTGCGCCAGCGAGGCCAGCAGCCGCAGCGCCGTGCTTTTGTACAGGCGCGTGCGCTGGGCCAGTTCGGAGACCGTCAACGAACGGTCGCCGGCGCGAAATGCAGCCAACAGACTGAGCGCCCGGTCGACCGCAGCGGCGCCCCCTGGCGCGGCCTGCTCTTCAGCCAAGGAGGCTTGCGTTGACTTCCTGGGCATGGGGCTGCGGGCTGCTCTGGTGTTGCGGTTTGACAGGCCACCGTTGCGACCCTAGGATGAAACTATTCTATAGAACTATGTTCTGTCTTACAGAACAACAAGATCTCCTCATGCCTGAACTTGTCCTCATCAGCGAAGTCGGCCCACGCGATGGCCTGCAGAGCATCGGGGCGACCATGCCCACGGCGCACAAGCTGGCCTGGATCGACGCGCTGCACGCGGCCGGGCTGCGCGAGATCGAGGTCGGCTCCTTCGTACCCGCCCGGCTGTTGCCACAGATGGCCGACGTGGCCGAGGTGGTGCGCCACGCGCTCACGAAGCCGGGGCTCACCGTGATGGCCCTGGTGCCCAACCTGCACGGTGCCGAGGCGGCCATCGCGGCAGGCGTGCACAAGATCACCCTGCCCGTTTCGGCCAGCGAGGCGCATTCGCTGGCGAATGTACGGAAGACAACGGACCAGATGGTCGACGAAGTGCGCCAGATCGCCGCCCTGCGCGCCGCACATGCGCCGCTGCTGCACATCGAGACCGGTATTTCCACCGCCTTCGGGTGCACCTTGCAGGGCGCCGTGGCCGAAGACGACGTGCTGCGGCTGGCCGTGGCGCTGGCCGAGGCCGGTGTTGACGAGATCGGCTTGTCAGACACCACCGGCATGGCCAACCCGGCGCAGGTGCGGCGGCTCTTCGGCCAGCTGCGCAGTGCCGTCGGCGAACGCGCTGGCGCTGCCCACCTGCACAACACGCGCGGGCTGGGGCTGGCGAACTGCCTGGCGGCCTACGAGGCCGGCGTGCGCACCTTCGACAGCTCGCAAGGCGGCCTCGGCGGCTGCCCCTATGCTCCCGGCGCCTCGGGCAACGTGGTGACCGAAGACCTCGTGTACATGTTCGAAGCCATGGGCGTGCACACGGGCGTGAATCTCGACGCGCTGCTGGCGGCGCGTGAGGTGCTGCGCGCGGGTTTGCCCGGCGAGCCGCTCTACGGCATGGTGGCCGAAGCGGGGCTCGGCAAGGGCTTCCGCTATGCCGACGGCCGCGCGCCGCAGCGTGCGGCTGCCACTGCCACTGCCAGCGCAACCGCAGCCGCCAGCGCCAGCGCCGCAGGGCAGCCCGCATGAAGCGCCCCGAAGACCTGCCGCTGGCCGGCATTCGCGTCCTCGAGTTCACCCACATGGTGATGGGGCCGACCTGCGGGCTGATCCTGGGCGACCTCGGCGCCGAGGTCATCAAGGTCGAGCCGCTGGCCGGCGACAGCACGCGGCGGCTGATCGGCTCTGGCGCCGGCTTCTTCGGCACCTTCAACCGCAACAAGAAGAGCCTGGCCGTCGACGTCAAGCAAGCACAGGGCCGCGAGATCGTGCTGCGCTTGCTGGCCCAGGCCGACGTGTTCAGCGAGAACTTCAAGGCCGGCACGATGGACCAGCTGGGCTTCGGCTACCCAGCGCTGTCGCGCCTGAACCCGGGCCTGGTCTATGTCTCGCACAAGGGCTTTCTGCCCGGGCCTTACGACCACCGCACCGCGCTCGACGAAGTGGTGCAGATGATGGGCGGCCTCGCCTACATGACCGGCCCCGAAGGCCGCCCGCTGCGCGCCGGCACCAGCGTCAACGACATCATGGGCGGCATGTTCGGCGCCATCGGTGCGTTGGCCGCTTTGGCGCAACGCGGCAAGACCGGGCGCGGCCAGGAAGTGCAGAGCGCGCTGTTCGAGAACAACGTGTTCCTGGTGGCCCAGCACATGATGCAGTTCGCCGTCACAGGCAAGCCGGCCTCGCCCATGCCCAGCCGCATCAGCGCCTGGGCCGTGTACGACGTGTTCACGGTGCAAGACGACGAGCAGATTTTCCTGGCCGCGGTGAGCGACACGCAATGGGCGCTGATGTGCGCGGAGTTCGGCTTCGCAGACCTGAAGGCCGACCCGCGGCTGGGCAGCAACAACGCCCGCGTGCAGGCACGCGACTGGATGCTGCCGGCGCTGCGCGAGCGCTTCGCACCCTTCGCCGCGGCCGAGCTGGGCGCGCGCTTCGAGAAGATCGGCCTGCCTTACGCGCCGATCACACGCCCGCAAGTCCTTTTCGACGACCCGCACCTCACCGCCACCGGCGGCCTGGCCCCGGTGACGCTGCCGCCAGACGCCAGCGGTGCGGGTCGCGCCATCGAGACACGCACCGCGCTGCTGCCGATCACGCTGGACGGTGAACGCCTGGGGCTGCGCGCCGCACCGCCCGGCATCGGGCAGCACACCGAAAGCCTGCTGCGCGAACTGGGCTACGACGCTGCGGCTATCGAAGAGTTGCGCAAGTCCGGCGTCATCGGCATGGGCGCTGATCGCAGCGGCTGACGACGATCAGGCGACGATCAGACAGCGATCAGACGGCGATCAGACCGCGATCAGACGCCCCGCGCTGCGGCGATCTGCGCGGCGTCGAGCCCGGCTTCTCGCAGCACGGCCTCGGTGGACGCGCCCAACTCATCCAGCTGCGGGTCGACCTGGCCCGGCTCGTGGCGAAACTTGATGGGAATGCCCAGGTGCGGCGGTCCCTCGGCCCCTTCCTGCGGCGCCCGCAGCACCATGCCGCGCGCAGCGGCCAGTTCGCTGTTGACGGCTTCGTGCAGCGTGCGCACCGGCGCCCAGGCCACGTCCAGCGGCACCAGGAAGGCCGTCCACTCAGCCAACGATCGGGTGGCGAAGGTCTGGCGCAGGAAGGCGCGCACCGGCTCGTGCCCGGGCCCGGGCGGCTGCAGCGCCAGCGGCGCCAGTTCAGGCCGGCCCATGGCGCCGAGCAACGCATTCACAAATTTGGGCTCGCTGCCGGCCAGCGCCAGGTGGCGCCCGCAGGCGGTGGCGTAGATGCCGTAGAAAGCTGCGCCGCCCCAGCTGCGTTCGTCCTTCACCACTGGCGCGCGGTTTTCGGCGAAGGGCGGGCCCATCACGTTGGGTGTCCAGGCCAACAGGCTGTCGTACATGGCGATGTCGAGGTAGTCGCCCTCGCCAGTGGTCTGGCGCCGCAGCAGCGCCATCAGGATGCCCGACAGCGCCATCAGCGACGCCGCCATGTCTGCTGCCGGCAAGCCGGGCATCGCGGGCTGGCCGTCGGCGCCGAGGTTCACGCTGACCAGGCCGGCTTCGGCCTGCACGGCGATGTCGTGCGCCGGGTGGTGGGCCATCGGCCCTGTCTGCCCGAAGGCCGAGATGGAGCAGTAGACGATGCGCGGGTTGACCGCGCGCACCGCCTCGAAGCCGATGCCCAGGCGGTCGACGACGCCAGGGCGGAAGGCCTCGACGACGACATCGGCAGTTTTCGCCAGTGTCAGAAAGGCTTGCCGCGCCGCGTCGAGCTTGAGGTTCAGCACGATGCAGCGCTTGTGGCGGTGCGTGTTGCGGAACCACACGCTGTGGCCGTGCTGCTGCAGGCCCACCTGG
>JBBSCV010000275.1:0-5821 GCA_038249925.1 Burkholderiales bacterium | reverse complement strand
TACACCGGCAAGCCCCCCGACGAGCCGGCCATCCTGGGCGTGGCGCTGAACGAGGTCTTCGTGCCCATCCTGCAGAAGCAGTTTCCGGAGATCACGGACTTCTACCTGCCGCCCGAGGGCTGCAGCTACCGCATGGCCATCATCTCCATCAAGAAGGCTTACCCCGGCCACGCCAAGCGCGTGATGTTCGGCTTGTGGAGCTTTCTGCGGCAGTTCATGTACACCAAGTTCATCGTCGTGACCGACGACGATGTCGACATCCGCAACTGGCAGGAAGTGATCTGGGCCATCACCACGCGCATGGACCCGGTGCGCGACACCACGCTGGTGGAACACACGCCCATCGACTACCTCGATTTCGCCAGCCCCGTCAGCGGCCTGGGCGGCAAGATGGGCCTGGACGCCACCAACAAGTGGCCCGGTGAAACACCGCGCGAGTGGGGCCGCACCATCAGCATGGACAGCGCCGTGACGAAGCGGGTCGAAGCCCTGGTAGCGGGCTTGATGCCGGCGGCTTGAACCCGGCGCGTCGGGCGCGCGCGACGGTCTGTGTTTTCAGGCTTGCCCGAACTGCTGCGCCAGCAGTGCGTACGAGTGCCGGCGCACCGCCGGGTCGTGCGTCCAGGTGTTGATCACGAGGTGGTCCAGGCCCAGCTCGTCGCCCAGCCGGCGCAGGCCGTCGGCCACCTGGGCGGCGTTGCCCACCAGCGCGCGGCTGCGCAGCGCTTCGACGGTGGGCCACTCTTCGGCCGTGTAGCCGTCAACCGCGATGGCGTCGGGGTGCTTCAACGGCCCCAGCACGCCGCGCTGGCGGTCCAGGCGCCAGCGTTCACGGCTCATGGCGTGGTGGCGGGCTTCCGCTTCGGTGTCGGCGGCCAGGGCCCAGACGCAGATGGTGGGCTGGGGTTTCGGGTGGCGAAGGCTCGGCCGGTAGAGCTCGCGGTAAAGATGCAGGGCCTGCTCGACCCCCTGGCCGTCGATGAAGAAGTAGGCGAAGGCATAGGGCAGGCCCAGGTGCGCGGCGAGTTGCGCGCCGTAGTCGGAACTGCCCAGGATCCAGAGCTCGGGCGTGCTGATACCTTCCGCCGGCAGCGGGTGCGCCAGCAGGCCCTGGTGGCGCTGGCCGCTTGTCCAGGCTTGCAGGTCCACCACCTGCTGCGGGAAGTCGGCCGCCTGCGCTGCGTTCGGGTTGAGCGCGCGCGCCGTGCGGCTGTCGCTGCCCGGCGCGCGGCCCACGCCCAGGTCGATGCGGCCCGGCGCCAACGCATCGAGCACGCGAAATTGCTCGGCCACCTTCAGTGCCGCGTAGTGCGGCAGCATCACGCCGGCGCTGCCGATGCGGATGCGCGTGGTGCGCGCCGCGATGGCGGCCATCAGCACCTCGGGCGCGCTGCCCACGATGGTGGGCATGCCGTGGTGTTCACTGACCCAGAACCGTTCGTAGCCGAGGTTCTCGCAGTGAACGGCCAGTTCCAGCGTGTCGCGCAGCGCGTCGCCTTCGTCGCGGCCCTCGCAGGCCACGGACTGGTCCAGCACCGACAGCTGCATGGTGTTCAGGCGGCTGTCGCGGCAGCGTGGTGCACCGGCAGTGCCATGCGGGCCGCAGCCTTGATCAGGTCGGCGGCCTTCTCGGCCACCATGATGGTCGGCGCGTTGGTGTTGCCCGAGATGATGCGCGGCATGACCGAGGCGTCCACCACGCGCAGCGCCTGCAGGCCGTGCACGCGCAGTTCGCTGTCCACCACGTCCAGCGGCCCCGGGCCCATGCGGCAGCTGCCCACCGGGTGGTATTCGGTGTCGGAGTTCTTGCGGATGAAGTGCTCGATCTGCGCTTCGGTCTGCGCGGCCGCCAGCGCCGGCAGTTCGCGGCCGCCGAAGGCAGCCAGTGCCGGCTGCTGCAGGATGCGCCGAAGCTCGCGAAAGCCGCGGATCATCAGTTCCATGTCCTTCGGGTCGCCGAAGAAGTTCGGGTCGATGGCCGGCGGCGCGCCAGGGTCGGCGCTCGCCAGGCGCACGGTGCCGCGGCTGGCCGGGCGCATCGGGCACAGGTGGCAGGTGTAGCCATGCCCGAAGGCCATCTGTCGGGCGTGGTCGATCAGCTTGGTGATGACGAAGTGCACCTGCAAGTCGGGTGTCGGCTCTTCCGGACGGCTCTTGAAGAAGGCGCCGGCCTCCGCGATGCTGCTCGTCAGCTTGCCGCGGCGGTTCGTCAGCCAGTCGTACAAGCCCTTCATGGCCATCGGCGCGCCCTGCGGCGAAACAGTGAAGGTGTCGCGGCGCCGCGGTGCGTCGACGATCTGCGTCACGCTGACGTGGTCGTGCAGGTGTTCGCCCACGCCGGGCAGGTCGTGCTGCACCGCAATGCCGTGCTGCTGCAGGTGCGCGCCCGGGCCGATGCCCGACAACATCAGCAACTGCGGCGACTGGAAGGCACCCGCGCTGACGATGACCTCGCGCCGCGCCGTCAGCGTGCGCACCTGGCCGTCCACGCGCACTTGCACGCCGGTGGCGCGCCGGCCTTCCAGCACCACGCGCAGCGTGGCCGCGTCGGTCATCACGTGCAGGTTCGGCCGCCCGAGGTTCGGTGTGAGATAGGCCTTCGCGGCGCTGCAGCGTTCGCCGGCCTTCTGCGTCACCTGGTAGATGCCCGCGCCTTCCTGGGTGCGTCCGTTGAAGTCGGGGTTCAGCGGCAAGCCGGCCTGCACGGCGGCCTGCACGAACAGCGACGCCGTCTCGCTCGCGCACATCGGGTCCATCACGTTCAACGGCCCGCCCGTGCCGTGCAAGGCGCTGGCGCCGCGCTCGTTGTGCTCGGCCTTCAGGAAGTAGGGCAGGACTTCGGCCCAGCCCCAGCCAGGGTTGCCTTGCGCGGCCCAGAAGTCGTAGTCCGCAGGCTGGCCGCGCACGTAGAGCATGGCGTTGATGGAGCTCGAGCCGCCCAGGCCGCGCCCGCGCGGCTGGTAGCCGCGGCGCCCGTTCAGCCCGGGCTGCGGCACGGTGGAAAACGCCCAGTTGTGCTTCCAGCCCTTCAGCATGCCGCCGGCCACGATGCCCGCCGGGCAGTGGATGAGCTGGCTGCGGTCGCGCGGGCCGGCTTCCAGCAGGCAAACCTGCGTGTCGCGGTCTTCGCTGAGCCGGGCTGCCAGCACGCTGCCCGCTGAACCGCCGCCGACGATGATGTAGTCATACATGGTCTGAGCTACCTCCTGGACCCATCATAGACAGCGGGCCTGCCGCTGATTGGTGGTTGCGCTCTAGTCAACATGCCTGCACGAGCTTCCACAACGGGCCGCGACTGTCCGCAACCCTCGGCGCGCGCCGGTCGAAAGGCATAGACCGGGGGGCGGGTGCGCTGGCGCACGGCGCATTCGATAATCCGCGGCTTGCCGTTGGCGCGGCCACCCCAGGGAGCAGACCCAGTGTTCGGACGTTTTGAAAGGCTGGTGCATCCCTACCCCGATGCGCTGCCGCCCCCACCGCCGCAGAAGTTCTTCGCCTTCCTCTGGACTTGCTCCAAGGGCGTGCGGCCCTGGCTGTTGATGGTGACGCTGTTCACCGCCGCCATCGGTGCTTTCGAGGCGCTGCTGTTCAGCATGATGGCCCACGTGGTGGACCTGCTGGCCAAGGTGCCGCCCGCGCAATTGTGGGTTGAGCACGGCAGCTTGCTGAAGCTCTTGGCCGGTGTGCTGGTGGCCAGCGTCGCTTTCGCGGCCTTGCAGGCCTTGTTCAAGTACCAGGGCATCTTCGGCAACTTCCCGATGCGCCTGCGCTGGAACTTCCACCGCCAGATGCTCGAACAGAGCATGGGTTTCTATCAGGACGAATTTGCCGGCCGCATTTCCACGAAGGTGATGCAGACGGCGCTGGCCGTGCGCGACACGTGGCTGATCGTCACCGACATCATGGTCTACGTGGTCATCTACTTCGTCACGCTGCTGGCGGTGGTGGGCGCGTTCGACCTCTGGCTGGTGACGCCCTTCCTGGGCTGGCTGGTGCTGTATGTCGGCGCGCTGTGTTACTTCGTGCCGCGCCTGGGCCGTGTGGCGCAGAAGCAGGCCGATGCGCGTTCGCTGATGACCGGCCGCATTACCGACGCCTATACCAACATCGCAACCGTCAAGCTGTTCTCGCACGCCCACCGCGAGGCGCACTTCGCGCGCGGCGCGATGCAGGAATTCATGACCTCGGCCTATGCGCAGATGCGCCTGGTGACCGGTTTTGAAACAGTCAACCAGATTCTCAGCGTGGGCCTCATCGCGGCCACGGCCTATGTCAGCCTGACGCTGTGGTCCAACTCGCTGGTGGGCGTGGGCGCGGTGGCCGCGGCCACGGCCATGGCCTTTCGGCTGAACGGCATCTCGCACTGGGTGATGTGGGAAATGGCCACGCTCTTCGAGCACATCGGCACCGTGCAGGACGGCATGGCCACGCTGTCGCGCACGCAGAGCGTGGTCGACAAGCCCGATGCGAAGGCGCTGACGGTGCCGCGCGGTGAAGTGCGCTTCGAGAACGTGGTGTTCGCCTACGGCGGCAAGAAGCGTGTCATCGACAACCTCGACTTCACCATCCGCCCCGGCGAGAAGATCGGCCTGGTCGGCCGTTCAGGCGCCGGCAAGAGCACAGTCGTGAACCTGCTGCTGCGTCTGTACGACCTGGAATCGGGCCGCATCCTCATCGACGGGCAGGACATCGCGGGCGTGACGCAGCAGAGCCTGCGCCGCCAGGTCGGCATGGTGACGCAGGACACCTCGCTCTTGCACCGCAGCGTGCGCGACAACATCGTCTACGGCCGACCCGACGCCACCGAGCCCGAGATGCAGCGCGCCGCCGTGCGCGCCGAAGCGGCCGACTTCATCGCCGGTCTGTCCGACGCCAAAGGCCGCCTGGGCTACGACGCGCACGTGGGCGAGCGCGGCGTGAAGCTCAGCGGCGGCCAGCGCCAGCGCATCGCGATCGCGCGTGTGATGCTGAAAGACGCGCCCATCCTGCTGCTGGACGAAGCCACCAGCGCGCTGGACAGCGAGGTCGAGGCCGCCATCCAGGAAAGCCTATACCGGCTGATGGAAGGCAAGACCGTGGTGGCCATTGCGCACCGGCTGTCCACTATCGCGGCCATGGACCGGTTGATCGTGATGGACCAGGGCCGCATCGTCGAGGTGGGCGACCATGCATCGCTGCTGGCCGCTGGTGGCATCTACGCGCGCTTGTGGGAACACCAGAGCGGCGGTTTCCTTGGTGAAGACGCGGATGACCTCGTGGTTCCGGCGGCTGCGGCTGCTACAGGGGTTGCGACGGCTACGGCAGCGACGGCGAACTGATGCCTGCGGCTGGGGCCGACCGGATGCGCGCGCGGTTCAGGGCGCAGGCCCGGGCGCGGTGACGGGTGCGGAAACGACAGGTTCTTCCCCCATGCCGTCTGCTTTCTTCGCAGTGGGCTCGGTCTCGGGGGCCGTGTGCAGCACCATGGGGCTGGTCTCGGTCCAGGCACTGCCGTCTTGACCGGCGCGGGCCATGCGGCTCATTGCACTGTTCAGCGTCGCGCGGCGCTCGGCGGCGTCGCTGGCCTTGGGCGGCGGGGCAGGCGCAGGCTGGTCTGCATCCAGGGCGTCGAGTTGCACATCCACGCTCACCGCGCGCAGCGCCACGGGTTCTGGCGGCGCAGGCGGGCGCGAGATGCGCACCAGGTGCTCCCACCAGGCCACGGCCACGGCGGCGACAAACAGTGCACCGAGGGCTGCACCCACCCAACCGAAGAAAGCTTCCATTCGTGACTTTTCGGCCTCAGCGCGCATTGCTTGAGCGCCGTGAGCGCCGTGAGCGC
>JBBSCV010000274.1:0-5860 GCA_038249925.1 Burkholderiales bacterium | reverse complement strand
CTTGCAAAAAACATCATCGTCGCATGTCGTGGCCGGGTCAAACCCGGACGGGTCATCAACTGCCGAGGATTGGCGACCAGGCACTCAAAGGTCGTGGTGGCCGACGAGCGGGAACGACAGCGCGGGCCGCATGATCAGCAACAGCGGCATGCCCACGCGCAGGAAGTCCTAGATGCGGTAGTCGCCGGCATTCATCACCAGCAGGTCGGTCTGGTAGCCCATCGGTGTCAGGCAGCACAGATTGCAGCCGAACAGCACGGCCAGCAAGAAGGGTTCCGGCGGTACACCCAGGGTCTGCGCCAGCGAAACTGCCAACGGCGTCATGACGATGAGAGTGGTTGAAGTGCCGAGGGTCTTGGCCATGCCGCCGCCAGCAGCAGCGGAATCAGGAGCACCACCACTGGCGTGTCGTTGACCACGCCGCTTGCTGAAGCGGCCAGCACGAGCACAGCCAGCAGCGCAGACCGCGGGTGCAGCGCCACCAGGCTGGCGAGACGGCGCGCCGCAGCTTCCAGGGCACCGCTGACGACCGCGCGCTTGGTGCGCATGGGGCACCTGACGACCGACAGCCCCGGCGAATTGACAATATAGATTGATATCTATATGATGCAGAGGCACTGAAGCCGACGAACAAGATGATGGAGACCAGAAATGAGAACGATGAATCGAATGCCTGACGACTTGCGCGGCCCGGTGGCAGCGGCTGTGCACGATGCCGGACGCGCCGCAGGTCTTGCTGATGATCTGGTGCTGCGTTTCGGTGCCGGTCTCCACCTCTTGGGGGCCAAAGAGATCGATACATTGCGGCGCTGGGTCGCCAGCTGGCTGGCGCGTGAACCCGACGCAATTGTGGTGATGGCCTGCGCCGCGCCGGGCACTCGCGCTGCGCGTGTGGATCGTCTGCGCATGTTGCGCAGTCTGCTCACAGGGCATGGCGTTGCAACGCAGAGCGTGCGCTACACCGGCGACCTGATCGAAGCCGAGAGTTCCGGTCCGGGAACGAGTGATGCGACATCGGGCACCGCAACGCTGAAAGTGATGAGCGCACGGCGAGCCGAGCGCGAGGTTCGTTCCATTCGCTCTTACTTCGCAACGGCAGCCCACAGCAGGGGATCGGCATGTACAAGCGCATCTTGATCGTTGTCGACCAGAGGGCGGTGACGCGCGCTGCCGTCAAGGAAGGTGTCGCGATGGCAACCGCACACGGTGCCCAGGTGCTGTTCTTTCATGTGCTGCCGCGCTATTCCGTACCGCTGGCCGACTCACCGCCCTTCGTGGTGATTTCCCCTCAAGATTTTCAGCGGTCGGCCATGGCGGCGGCCGACAAACATCTGAGCGCAGCAGAAAAGGTGGCAGAGAAGGTCGGCGTGGTTTCGCAACGCGCCACCGGCAGCGGCGACGACGACGCGCACTGCATTGCTGATGCCGCGCGCAAGCGGCGTTGCGATCTGATCGTGGCGGCCAGTGAGGGTCGCAATGCCCTGCTCAGGCTGCTGACCGGCAGCGTCATTCCGGGTCTCATCACCTCATCGCCGGTGCCCGTGTTGGTGGTGAAGGAAAGTGGTCGCAGCACCGCCAGCGCCAATGCGGCCGTCACCCCGCTGAGGCCGCGCAAGGCCAGGCTCAAGGCTGTGGCAACGGCGCCCATGCCGCGCAGTCGCGTGAACCAGGCATGACAGGCCCCGAGGCCCCGCACGCACTGACCGCGCCGCTGCTGCCTGAAGCCATTGCCTGCTGATGCCAAGTAGACGGAAGGCTTCTGCGGCGCGCGCAGCGGCCGGCGCAGGTGATGTGGCGGCAGCGCGTGCCGAAGGCGCGTTGGCGCCACACGAAATGGCCCTGCAGCAGTTCAGGATCGTCTTCAACGCGGTGAAGACCCATTTCCAGCAGGTGGAGCGCAAGGCTGGCGTGGGCGGTGCGCAGGTGTGGGCGCTGTCGGTCATCCGCGAACGCCCTGGCATCGGCGTGGGCGAACTGGCCGCTGCACTGAACGTGCGGCAGCCTACCGCCAGCATCATCGTGCGCAACCTGTCGCAGCAAGGCTTTGCGCAGGCGCTGCGCGAGGGCCCCGACCGGCGCAGCGTGCAACTGCACATCACCGCCGAAGGGCGCAAGGTGTTGCGGCGTGCGCCCGGGCCTTTCGCTGGCGTGTTGCCGGAGGCACTGCAGGCGCTCGACCCCGCGACGCTGGATCTGCTGAACCGGGGCTTGTCTCAGCTGATCTCGCTGCTGGACGCCGACGTGAGTGCCGCGAAGACGCCGCTGTCGAACCTGGGTCCGCAGAACTGACTGCCGCACACCTTCATCAAGCTGTGCCGTCCGGTGCCGCCAGCGCGGTTTCCAGCAGCGCCACCAGCTGTGCCTCGTCAATGCGCCTGCCCTGCGCAAGCCACCGCTGCAGTTCAGGTGCCGGCAAGCCGTTCTTCATCACGTCCTTCATCAGCCTCATCGCTTCTTCACGGGCACGCGCTGCCAGCCTGTCGCGCGGGCCCTCGGTTCTGATGTGGAACTCGTCCACCGCGCCCAGCACCTGCGCCGCCACCTGGTGCTTGCCGCTGGCCGCTGCGAGCCAGGCGAAGATGTCGCCGCGGTGAAACAGCAGGCCGCAACTGCGCAGCGCCCGCACCACATCCGGCACCGTGGCGCACGCGGTCTCCAGGCGGCCGCCGGCCGTGCGTGCCGCCAGCAGTGCGGCCAGGGCCTCGGCGCGCGGCAGGCCGTCGTGCGGCCCTGGCGGAATGCGGCTCAGCAGGTCGATCAGGCTGTGCTCGGCCACGTCGGGCTGGCCGGCCTGCAACTGCATCCAGGCGCGGTCTGACAACAGGTTGTAGCAGTAGCGCCGGTAGCCGTAGCGCTCGGCGATGGTCAGCGCTTCCTGGGTAGCAGCCAGGCCCTGCTCGAAGCGCCCTCGCGCGTCGGCCAGGAGACCGTCCAGGCGCAGGCGCCGCATGACATCGGCTGCCGGGCTTTGCGCAGATTCGAGTTGCTGCGCGCGCGCCAATGCTTGTTCTGCAGCATCCAGGTCGTGCAGCGCCAGGTGGGCTTCTGCCAGCTGCCGCCGGCAGGCATGCACACGTCGGTGGCGGCCCAGCTGCTCGAACATGCCTTCGGCGCGAACCAGCACCTCCACGCAGCGCCGCGCCGGCAAGCGCCCGTCTTTGCCGACACGGCCCACCCACTGCCAGTACTGTGCCGTCAGGCCGGGGTCGGTGTCGGCGCTGATGAAAGGCTCGACCTTCAAGAGGTTCTGCAGCACCTCGGGCACCAGGCCCGAGGTCGCCAGCACGACCGCAGAGTCGGTGGCCAGCGACAAGGCCACCGCCGCTTCGCCATCGGTCACCACAGCGTAAGCCAGGGCCGCGCGGATGTTGGCGACTTCGTCGAGTTGCCGGTCCGAATCGCGCTCTTTCACCGCCCGCTTCAGCACCGCTTGCATGGCATGCGCATGGCGTTGCCTGATGGGCTGGATTTCATCCAGCGCCTGCAGTTGTTCGAGCGCGTATTCGCGCATCGTTTCCAGCAGGCGGTAGCGCGGGCGCGCGGCCTGGTGGCTGGCCACCAGCAAAGACCTGTCGAGCAGGATGTCCAGCCGTTCGAGCAGCCAGTCTTCGTCCTCTTGCGGCCGTTCTGCCACAACCAGCAGCGCCGTGTCGGTGCAGAAGCCGCCGTGGAAGATGCCCAGCCGCCGCAGCACACGCTGGGTGTCGGGGGCGAGCAGCTGGAAGCTCCAGTCGAGCGCGGCGCGCAGCGTCTGGTGGCGGCGCATCGGCGCGCGAACGCCGCCGCCCAGGGTGCGCAGGCGTTCACCCAGGCGCGCACTCACGCCGGCCAACCCCAGCAGCGGCACGCGCGCCGCGGCCAGTTCGATGGCCAGCGCGATGCCGTCGAGCTGGCGGCAGATGTGGACGATGGTGCCCAGGTCTTCGGCGTGCGGCACGAATTCGGCCTGCTGCGCCCGCACCCTTTCGATGAAGAGCTGCACCGCGCCGTGTTCCAGCGCGGTGGGCAGTTCGTCGTCGGCGGGCACGCTGAGCGGGCCGAGCCGGCATATCTGCTCGCCTTCCACGTGCAGCGGTTCCTGGCTCGTGACGAGGATGCGCAGCCCGGGCGCATCGCGCAACAGCGCACGCACCAGCGGCGCCACGCCGCTGAGCAGGTGCTCGCAGTTGTCCAGCACCAGCAAGAGCGCGCTGCCGCGGGTGGCTTGCACCAGTTCCTGCAGCGCTGCCGCCTGCCCCGGCAAGGGCAGGCCAAGCGTCTGTGCCACGACGGCGGGCACCAGCGCAGGGTCGCGGGTGGCGGCCAGCTCGACGATCCACGCACCGCCCGCAAAACGGCCCGTGATGCGCTGCGCCAGCATGCTGGCCAGGCTCGTCTTGCCGATGCCGCCCGCGCCGCACAGCGTGACCAAGGGCGAGCGTTCCAGCGCGGCCGAGACGGCCGCCATGTCGGCCTCGCGCCCGAACAGCGCCGGCACCGCTGCCGGCACGTTGCCACGCTTCAGGCCCGGCTGGCGGTCGAGCAGCGGCTCTTGCGCCCGTGCCGTGAACCGGTAGCCGCGGCCCGTGACGGTGGTGATGGTGCCGGGCTCCAGCAACTTGCGCAGCGTGGAGATCTGCACCGTCAGGTTGTTGTCTTCGACCACGATTCCGGGCCACACCAGCCGCAGCAGTTCTTCCTTGTCCACCACGCGTTCACGCCGTGCGGCCAGGGTCATCAGCACGTCGAAGGCGCGCGCGCCCAGGCTCGCGGGCAGCCCGTCTGCCAGCAGCAGGCGCTCTGCGGGGCGCAGCTCGAAACGGCCGAAGACCAGGCTCTCCATGCCCTGGGCTCAGTTCTTCATGACCGGCAGGTGGTCGAAGGCGCGGAAGTAGAAGTTCTCGAACCAGGGTGGTTGGGCATCAGAGCGCAGGCGCAGGCCCGGCATCGTGGTCATGAGCCGGTTGAGGGTCGGTTCGGTGATCATTTCTTCCAGTCCGACGCCCATGCAGACGTGGGCACCGCGGCCCAGGCCCAGGTGCGGGGGATGAGAGCAGCGATCGGGCTTGAAGTCATCGGCGTCGAGCCCGAAGACGGCCTCGTCGCGGTTGGCCGAGGCCAGCACGCCGAAGACGCGGGAACCCTTGGGAATCAGCACACCGCCCACGTTGACATCGGCCCGGGCATGGCGATCGATCACCGACAAGGCGTGCTCGGTACGGCGCATCTCTCTCAGGAAGTTGGGCAGGGTCTCGGGCCCGGCCTTGACGGCTTCCCAGCCGGTGCGCCTGTTCAGCAGCAGGCGGCGGATGCCGGTGGCCAGCAGGAATTCGACCGACATGTAGCCGGCGACCGTCAGGTTGACCAGCGTGGCAACGGCGGTGACGAGGCTGATGGGGCGGGCACCGAGGCCGAGCCAGTCCACCTGCTTCGCCAGCTGGCCCAGGAAGCTGTGGCGGTAGGGGCCGACGACGGGCACGGCCGCTTTCGCCAACATGCCGGCCAGCCGCGTGGCGAGTTCGAGGCCGGCCACGGTGCCGTTCCAGCGCTGCAGCGCGTCGAGCGTGTGGTCGTGGTGCTTCATCACCGTGCGCGCCAGGCGGTCGAGCGTCAGGCGCTCGTCGGCACCGATGTCCGGGCCACCCAGGATGTCGAAGTACACGTCTCGTGGCACAGCCCTGGCGAAGTCGTCCACGAGATCGAAACACGGCCGGTTCTCGAGGGCTGCCAGTGCGCGGTCCAGCGATGTTTGCACCGAAGCTTCAGCCATCACCATCGCGCTGTTCCAGGCCTGTGCCACGGCAGCGCGCACGGGCGCGTGTTCCGGGTTGTCGAGCGTGAAGAGCCCTCGCGGCGCCTTGCTGCCCGGCTGCGCGGCGCT
>JBBSCV010000273.1:0-5861 GCA_038249925.1 Burkholderiales bacterium | reverse complement strand
TCGGCCACCACGGCTTCGTGTTTGTCGCTGCTCTGGCGCAGGTCCAGCGTGGCCAGGTGGAAGCCGAAGACCTGCACTGCGCGCTTCAGCGGCGCCAGGCGCGGGCCCACCAGCGCCAACGCGTGGTGGCTGGTCAGTGACGATTCGATGACCTGCAGGTCCTGCAGCAAGACTTCGGGCCCGGAGTACGGGCGCTGCGGTGCCACCGCGTGGCGCAGCGCCTCGGTGCCGGTCAGGCTGTGCAGCGTGGCGGCCAGGCGCGCGTAGATGCCGATCAGCGCGCGGCGGTAGGGCTCGTCGCGGCGGTGCTCGTTCTGGTCGGGCGATGCCGCGGCCAGGGCCGCCATCTCGGGCGTCACGGCGCTGAGCGTGCCGCTGATCGAGAGTTCGGCGCCCAGCTCGTGCACCTCGGTCAGGTAGAAGCGCAGCACCACCTCGGCCTGGCGTTTCAGTGCATGCGCAAGCGTGGCTGCAGTGACGTTCGGGTTGCCATCGCGGTCGCCGCCTATCCAGTGGCCCATGCGCAGGAAGCTGGCGATGGTGTGGCCGGGCAGGGCGCGTTCGATGTCACGGTACAGCCGTGGAATTTCGCGCAGGAAGGTGGTGCCGTAGTAGCTGAGCGCGTTTTCCACCTCGTCGGCCACGGTCAGCTTGGCGGTGCGCAGCATGCGCGTCTGCCACAGCTGCGTGACACGCGCGCGCATCAGCGCTTCGTTCTCGTCGCGGCGCTCGGCGGTGGGCAGGTCGTCGCGCGCGACCAGCAGTTCTGCCACCGCGCGTTCGGCGTCGAGGATGCTCTTGCGCTGCACTTCGGTGGGGTGCGCGGTGAGCACCGGGCTGACGTAGGCGCTGGCCAGCGTGGCGGCGATGTCGGCGGCGCGGTGGTCGGCGCGCTGCAGCCGTTCGAAGCTGAGCGCCAGTGAACCTTCCTGCAGGCTGCCGGCTTGTTCATGCACGGCGCGGCGGCGCACGTGGTGTCGGTCTTCGGCGATGTTGGCCAGGTGGCTGAAGTAGCTGAAGGCGCGGATGACGGTGACGGTCTGGTCGGCCGAGAGGTTCTTCAGCAACCGGTCGAGCACGCGCCCGGCACTGGCGTCGGCCTTCAGCCGGTAGGCCACGCTGAGCTGGCGAATGCGTTCGATGAGATCGAAGGCGGCGGTGCCCTCCTGTTCGCGGATGACGTCGCCGAGGATGCGGCCCAGTAACCGGATGTCTTCCACCAGCGGTTTGTTCTTCGCCGCCGCATCATCCGCAGGCGCGTCGCGGCTCGCTCTGGTGCTGTTCTTGTGGCTGGGCGCTGTCTTGGTGCGGGCGGGGGCGGGGTGGGGCATGGCAGCTCCTGCGGCGTAACCGGGTTACCAATTCTCTGCCGGAAGGCGTGCAAGGTCCGTGCCGGGTTTGGTTCAAGGCCCGTGCCGGGTTTCGTGCGGGGCCCATGCCGTCGGTCGCTCCTGCACGCTTTCCACGCCAAGATCGCTGCGGGCTCATGGCTATCATTCCGCCATGAGCCAAGCCACCGTCATTGCCACCCGAGAAAGCCGCCTTGCCATGTGGCAGGCCGAACATGTGCGCGACGCGCTGCAAGCGCGGTTCGGGATGTTCGTCGAGTTGCTCGGCATGACCACGCGTGGCGACCAGATCCTCGACCGTGCCCTGTCCAAGGTCGGCGGCAAGGGCCTCTTCGTGAAAGAGCTGGAAACGGCTCTGGAAGAAGGCCACGCCCACCTCGCCGTGCATTCGCTGAAAGACGTGCCGATGGAGCTGCCTGAAGGCTTCACGCTGGCGGCCATCTGGGAACGTGAAGACCCGCGCGATGCCTTCGTCTCGAACAAGTACGACGACGTCGACGCCTTGCCCCAGGGCGCCGTGGTTGGCACCAGCAGCCTGCGGCGCGTGGTGCAACTGCTCGCGCGCCGGCCCGACCTGCAGATCGAGCCGCTGCGCGGCAATCTCGACACCCGCCTGCGCAAGCTGGACGAGGGCGGTTTCGATGCCATCGTTCTGGCCGCCGCCGGCCTGAAGCGGCTGGGTCTGGCCTCGCGCATTCGCGCCACCTTCGACCCCGAAGCGATGATTCCTGCCGCCGGCCAGGGCGCGCTGGGCATCGAGGTGCGTGAAGACAACACCGCGCTGCGCGAGTTGCTGACCTTGACGCTGCACCGCCCGACCTTCCTGGCCTGCCACGCCGAACGCGCGGTCTCGCGCGCTTTGGGCGGCAGTTGCAGCATGCCGCTGGCCGCGCATGCGGTGTGGGAAGACGACATGCTGCGCATCGATGCTGCGCTGGGCGACGCCAACGCGCTGACGCGCCCGTTGCTGCGCACGCGGCTGGCCGCCGCTGTCACCGACGAAGCTGGCGCGCGGGCCCTGGGCCAAGAGGCCGCAGAGCAGTTGCGTGCGGCCGGCGCCAACGGCTACCTGCCTGCGGCTTGACCGCAGCCGGCCTGGCCGCGCCGGCATGCGCTTGATCGTCACCCGCCCGGCCGTTCAGGCCGCTGACTGGCTGCTGGCGCTGCGCGCGCTGGGGCAGGACGCGGTGGCGCTGCCGTTGATCGAGATTTCTCCTGCTGAAGATCCCGCACCGCTGCACGCGGCCTGGGCGGCTGTGCTGGGCGAGCCAGCGTTGGCGCTGGTGATGTTCGTCAGCGCCAACGCGGTGCAGCACTTCTTCGCGCTGGCCCCCGCCGGCGGCCGCTGGCCCGCTGGCCTGCGTGCGGCCGGCCCCGGCCCGGGCACGGCCGCGGCCTTGATCGAGGCGGGCGTGCCGCCCGGCCAGGTGGTTCAGCCTCCGGCGGATGCAGAGACTTTCGACTCTGAAACCCTTTGGACGCTGCTGAGCGGTGAAGAGTGGGCGGCCAGGCAGGTGCTGGTGGTGCGTGGCGAAGAAGGCCGTGACTGGCTGGCCGAAACCCTGCGCGAGCGCGGCGCGCGGGTCGAATTCGTCGCCGCCTATCGCCGCCATGCACCGCAGCCTGGTGCCGAGGGCGTGGCGCTGCTGGCACGCGCCCAGGCCGAGCCGGCGCAGCACCTGTGGGTCTTCAGCAGCAGCCAGGCCGTGGGCCACCTGCGCTTGCTGGCGCCAGGGGCCGACTGGCGAGGTGCGCGCGCGCTGGCCTCGCACCCGCGCATCGCGCAGGCCGCGCGCTTGCTCGGCTTCGGCCAGGTGCTGCTGCTGCCGGCGCCCACCCCGGCGGCTGTGGCTGTGGCTGCGGCGGCTGTGGCTGCCGCGTCGCAGCAGCCAGCAGGCCCGCCGATAGAATCGCGCCCCTAGTGAGCCAGACGCCTGCACCCCTTCCGGACCCCGGCTCTGCCCCGGCCTCCACCCCTGCGGCGGATGCGCCGGCCATGGTTGCCGCGCCCGCTGTCGGGTTTGCAACCCAAGGCCACGGCCGCTGGATCGCCCTGGGCGCAGCCTTGCTGGCCGCCCTGGCAGCGGCTGCCGTCATGCTGGCCTGGAACACACAGCAGCGTTTGAAATCGATGGAAGCCGAACTGGTGAAGCGCCAGCAAGACAGCGGCAGCCAGGCCATGGAGGCTCGCACGCTGGCGCGCCAGGCCGAGCTGACAGCGCGCGAAGCCGCTGCCAAGCTGGCCCTGCTGGAAGCCCGGGTGGCTGAGACGTCGATGCAGCGCACGCAGCTGGAAGAACTCATCCAGTCGTTGGCGCGTTCACGCGACGAGAACGTGCTGGCCGATGTGGATGCCGCGCTGCGCGTGGCGCTGCAACAGTCGGCCATCACCGGCAGCGCCGAACCGCTGGTGCTGACGCTGAAGCAGGCCGACGAACGCCTGGCGCGCTTCAACCAGCCGCGGCTCGAGCGCGTGCGCCGTGCGTTGGCGCAGGATCTGGAGCGCACGCGCAGCGCCGGGGTCACCGACATCACCGTGCTCACCATCCGCCTGGACGAGGTCATCCGCCAGGTCGACGAACTGCCGCTCTTGTCGTCACCCGAGCGCCGCAACACCGCGCGCAGTGCAGACCTCGCCGCAACCAAGGCTGCGGCCGCTTCCGCCGCTTCCGCCGCATCGGCGCCGAGCGCGGCCGCCAGCGGGGCTGGCCTGGCGGGTTTGATCGGCCAGCGCTGGGCGGACTTCGGCGCGAGCTTCTGGCAAGAGGTGAAAAGCCTGGTGCGCGTGACCCGCATCGACGACCCCGAGGCCATGCTGGTGGCGCCTGAGCAGGCCTTCTTCCTGCGGGAGAACCTGAAGCTGCGCCTGCTGAACGCGCGGCTGGCACTTCTTTCGCGCCAGTTCGACACCGCGCAGAGCGACCTTCGCGAAGCTCAGCTGGCGCTGGACAAGTACTTCGACCGCAGCAGCCGCCGTGTCATTGCGGCCAGTGAACTGGTGCGCGACGTCACCGCTCAGGCGCGACTGGTCAGTGTGCCGCGGCCTGACGCCACGCTGGCTGCCATCGCCACGGCTTCGGCCGGGCGCTGAAGAGCGGCGCGCCCCGGCCGGCCAGCACGCAAGCGATGCGCCGCGTCATCCTCTTGATCCTGCTGTTCGTGGTGGCCGTGGTGGCCGCCACCGCCCTGGGCAGCAACGACGGTCTCGTCAGCATCTACTGGGGCGGCTGGCGCAGCGACGTTTCGCTGAACCTTTTTGTCATCGTCGTGCTGGCCTTGTGCTTTGTGCTGATGGCTGCGGTGCAGGCCATCAACGCGCTGGTGAGCCTGCCGCGGCGTGCCGGCGAGTGGCGCGCACTGCGCCGCGAACGTGCCGCGCAGGCCGCGCTGCGCGAGTCCTTGGCCGAGTTTTTCGGCGCGCGTTTCGGGCGCGCGCACAAGGCCGCCGAGCGCGCATTGCTGATCACCGATGACGCGCCCGCCATCACGAAGGCCGATGCCGAATTTGTGGTGCTGGCACGCCTGCTCGCCGCCGGCAGCCTGCACCGCCTGCAAGACCGCCCGCGGCGCGACGAAGCCCTGCGCCAGGCTTTCAAGGCAGCCCGCAGCGGCAAGGCCCAGCGCGCGGGCGGTCGCAACGCCGAGGAGGCCGCGCGCCTGCTGGCTGCCGAGTGGGCGCTTGAAGATCGCGACGCGCCGCGTGCGCTGGATGCCCTGGAAGCACTGCCTCCCGGCGCTGCTCGCCGGACCCATGCATTGCGCTTGAAGCTGCAGGCCCTGCGCATGGCGCGCCAGCCGTTGGCCGCGCTGCAGACGGCGCGCTTGCTGGCCAACCACCAGGCGTTTTCGCCGGTGGTGGCGCAGACGCTGCTGCGTTCATTGGCGGCCGAAACCCTGGAGGCTGCGCATGATGCGCAGCAGTTGCAGCGCCTGTGGGGCCAATTCGACGCCGCCGACCGGCGAGATGCCAGCGTTGCTGCGCGCGCCGCGTCACGCGCGGTGCAACTGGACGCTGCCGAAGACGCACGGCAGTGGTTGCGCCCCTTCTGGGAACGCCTGTCGGAGCTGCCGCGAGAAGACCGCGAGCTTGTCGCGCTGGCACTCATCGAAGCGCGTGTCGGCATCGGCGTTGACTGGCTGCCGCGCCTGGAATCAGCGGCGCAGGCCTACGGCCACGAAGCTGCCGTCATCGCGGCGGTGGGCATGGTATTCGCCGAGCGCCAGCTGTGGGGCAAGGCGCGCCGTCTGCTGGAGCAGGCCGCCGCTGCGCCGGGCCTGCCCACCCGCACACGCCGCATCGCATGGCGCCAGCTGGCGGCCCTGGCTCGCGAAGAGGGCGACCAGACCCGCGCGCTGCAGTGCGAGCAAGCAGCCGCCGGGCTGGACTGAATGGACTGAACAAAGCCCCGCCAGTGCTACACTGCGAGGCTTGATGCGGCTGTAGCTCAGTTGGATAGAGTACTTGGCTACGAACCAAGGGGTCGTGGGTTCGATTCCTGCCAGCCGCACCAG
>JBBSCV010000272.1:0-5899 GCA_038249925.1 Burkholderiales bacterium | reverse complement strand
CCGAGGAGCCGCCCATCAGCGTGATGGCGTGGCCGCTGGCGCACGAACAGCTGGATGCGATGGTGCGCGCCACCTGGCTGACCGTGCTGCTGGGTTCGCTGTATGCGCTGCTGGTGGCCTTGCCCTTCGCCGGGCTGGTGCCAGACAGCGTGATCGTCGTCTGGGCCCTGCTCTTCGTGGCCGTTCGCGTGGCGCGCGCGGTGGCGGCACGGCGTTGGCTCGTCACGGCCGATGCTGCCAGAGACCTGCGGGCCTGGTCGTGGTGGATGATGGGCAGCGCGGCACTACAGGGCGCGATCTGGGGTTTCGGCAGTTGGTGGCTGGTGGCGCCCCAGAGCCCGGTCGCCGAAGCCGCACTTCATCTGGCCCTGAGCATGGTGGCGCTGAGCAATGTGCAGACACTGGCGCGCACCTATCCCGTGCTGGTGGTCTACGCGCTTTCGGTGACCGTGCCGCTGGTGCTGCGCGACCTGTGGATCGGCGGCCTGCACACGATGCTGGCCGCGATGGCCGCGCTGGTGGGCGGCTATGCGCTCTTCAGTGGGCTGCAGCACTCGCGGGCCCATGCCGAGACGCAGCGTCAGCGCCAACGCAATGCCGAGCTCATTGCGGCCCTGCAGCACGAGGTGCATGCCCGCACCGTCGCGCAGGCCCGCGCCGAGCAAGCGCATGCCGAGAAGGCGCATGTGCTCGCCGCGGCCGGGCACGACCTGCGCCAGCCGCTGAACGCCATCGGGTTGCTGGCGCAGGCGCTGCCCCGAGAAGCCTCGGCGCAGCAGGTGGCCGTGGCGGCCGTGCGCATCTACAACTGCGTCGAGCAGATGGGCGACATCGTCGACGGCTTGCTGGAACTTTCGCATCTGGATGCCGGCACCGTGCGGCCGGTGCTGGCTGCCACCGAAGTAGGCCCGCTGCTGGCCGAGGTGGCCGCACAACACGCCGATGCAGTGCGCAACAAAGGCCTGAAGCTGCAGGTGCAGGCAGAACCGAACCTGCATGTGCACAGCGACGCTCGGCTGCTGCGCCGCGTGCTGAGCAACCTGGTTTCCAACGCCGTGATCTACACCGCGCACGGCCAGGTGCAGTTGCGCGCGGCACGCGACAGCGACACCGTGCGCCTGGAGGTGGTCGACACCGGCATGGGCATCGCGCCGAAAGAGCTGGCGCGGGTGTTCGAGCCTTTCTACCAGACGGGCAACCCCGGGCGCGACCACCGCCACGGCCACGGCTTGGGCCTGGCCATCGTGCAGCGCCTGTGCCGCTTGCTGGAAATCGGCCTGCAGTTGCAGTCGGTGCCCGGGCAAGGCACACGCTTCGAACTGCGGATGCCAGCGGTGGCGGCGCCTGCGCTGTCCGCGTCCGGTGCCGCCGGGGCCGCCGGGGCCGCAGCGGCAGGCGCAGCAGGCGCAGCAGGCGCGGCCGAACCAGCAGACACGGCCGACGTGCTGCAAGGCCGGCGCGTGCTGGTGGTGGAAGACGACCCGGCATCGGCCGAAGCATTGGCGCTGCTGCTGGCTGGCTGGGGCTGCCAGGTGGGCCGTGCTGGCGGCATGGCGGAAGCGTTGGCCGCGGTGCAGCCGCACTGGCAGCCCGAATTCGTGGTGGCCGACCTGCGCCTGGCCGCAGGCGACGATGGTTGCCGCACAGCGCTGCGCTTGCGCGAGGCCGTGGGCGGCCGCTTGCCCGCAGTGCTGGTGACTGGCGAGCCGGGCCACGAACGCGCAGAGGCTTCGCGGCTGGCCGGCTTCACAGTGCTGGGCAAACCCTTGCGCCCTGCGCAGTTGCGCGCCTTCATGAACGAGGCTTTCGCGCGCAGCGAAGCGCAGTAAGCATGAAAACTACAGGAGACAACGATGTCTGGCGGACACTGGAAAGAGATGTATCTGGCCGCCTGCGAGGGCGACCTGGACTTGGTGGACTTCCATGTGAAAACCGGCGTGGACGTGAACTTCGCGCATCCGGAATTCCTTTCCACACCGCTGGTGGCCAGCCTGCTGGCCGGGCAGGAAGAAGTGGCGCTGTACCTTCTGGGCCACGGCGCCGACCCGCTGCTGCACTCTGAGTCTGACGGCCTCGCGCCCGCGCAGGCGGCACAGCGCGCGGGATTGGCGCGGGCCCAGGCGCGGCTGGCGGGGCTGGGCGCGGTAAGCCCCGCATCGGCTGCAGCGGCAACGGCCGCCCCGGCGAGCGGCCGTTGGCTCTGGCTCTGATCACGCGTTAGCTTGAGCTGTCGTCGGCATGCTGCTGCGGAACGGCGTCGGATTTGCTCGCGTCCTCTGACCCAGCCCCCAGCGCATCGGCAAGCATGTCGAAGACCACCCGAACTCGCCTTGCGGTGCGCAGTTCGCGATGCGTCACGAGCCAGATCGGAAAGAGCACGGGCGGCACTTCGTCGAGCACGCGAACCACGTCCGGCAAGTCGCGTGCGATCTCATCCATCATCGGCCCGATGCCCAGGCCCTGCCGCACCAGTGACCAGTTCGAAGCGGTGTTCTCTGCATAGCAAACGAAATTGGAAACATCCAGCGGCAGCCCATGTTGCTGCAGGTAGGCCAGGTAACGGCCTGATCGATCCATGCCGACAAATCCGTGTCGCACAGCCTCTTCGGCGGTGCGCGGATGGCCATGCTGGGCCACCCAGGCCTTCGACGCGTAGAAGCTGGCGCTGGCCTCGCGAATCCAGCGTCCGATCAGCTCCGGCTGGTCGGGTCTCACGTGGCGGATGGCGATGTCGGCTTCACGCCGCCGCAGGTCGCTCAGCGCGTCCGAAGCGACAACGTCGATGACGATGCCCGGCGCTTGTTGGCGCAGCCGGGACAGCACACCCGGCAGCAGATAAGCGGCCACGGCTTCACTGGCCGAGACACAGACCACGCCGTCGACAGCCTGCGACTGCCCCGTGGCGGCCATCCTCAGGTCGTCGGCCGCCGCGCCCATCACGCGCGCCTGTTCCAGCAAGGCCATCCCCGTGCTCGTCAGCACCATGGCCTTGCCGACGCGCTCGAACAGCGTCACGCCAAGCTGGCTTTCAATGGCCGACACCTGCCGGCTCAGCGTGGGTTGCGTCAAACCGAGCTTGCGGGCAGCGGCAGATAACGAGCCCGTCTCTGCGGTCTCGAGAAAGGCCTTGATTTGGTTCCAGTCGAGGTGATCCATACGTCAACGCATGAGTGATATGCAATTCTCGGCGATGTCAGGCGCTTTACGCATGGATAGCATGCTGCGTTCTGTCTTCGCGCGCAGCCTCTGCGCCTCAACTCCGATGCAACCCAGCCTCATTCCACGCCCTGCTGCAACTCCGGCCGAGACGCCGTCAGCAGCCGCCAAGGCCCGCTTCTGGAACCGTCTGGCGCGCAAGTACGCGGCCGATCCGATTGCCGACATGGCCGGCTACGAGGCCACCTTGCAGCGCGTGCAGGCGCTGCTGTCGCCCGGCCATGCGGTGCTGGAAATCGGCTGCGGCACGGGCACCACGGCGCTGAGGCTGGCGCCAGCCATACGGCGCATGCTGGCCACCGACGTGTCGACGGAAATGATCGCCATTGCGCGCGAGAAACTCGCGGCGCAACCGCAGCCGCTGCCACAGTTGAGGTTCGGCGTGGCTGACGCCGAAGCGGCCGGCCCTGGTGGCACCTACCACGACGTCGTGCTGGCCTTCAACGTGTTGCACCTCGTCTCGGACCTGGACGTTGCACTGCAGGCCGTAATGCAAACGCTGAAGCCAGGCGGGCTTTTCGTTTCGAAGACACCTTGCCTGGGCGAGATGAATCCACTCATTCCGCGCCTGGTCGTGCCGCTGATGCGCGCCATAGGCAAAGCGCCGCACGTGCTGGTCTTCAACGCGGCGCAATTGCAGGCGAGCTTTCTACGCCACGGGCTGGAGATCGAGGCCGTCGAGCGGCACGGCACGAAGGGCAAGGACATCCGCGTCTTCATCGTGGCCCGGCGGCGTCGCTGATGCAACTCTTGCTGGTCGACGATCACCCGCTGTTTGCCGTGTGCCTGGCACACGCGTTGACGCACGCCGGCGCCGGTATCCACGTGGACACCGCACCCACGGTCAACGACGGCTTGAGCCGCGCGGCCACGGGAAGCCACGACGTGGTGCTGATCGACCACCGGCTAGCCGGCGCCGATGGCATTGAGGCGATACGCCGTTTCGGCGCCCGCTTTCCGCAGATGGCACGCGTGGTGATTTCCGGCGCCGAGGACGCCGCAGGGGCCGCTTGCGCAAGAAGCGTTGGTGCCAGCGGGTATCTGGGCAAGTCGCAGTCGTTCGACCAGTTGCTGGCTGCGTTGCGATCGATCGCGAAAGGCGAGCCGGTGTTCGACCTGCGGCCGCGCGGCACGATCGCGCAGGACGATGCCGGGCCCACGGCGCGGCAACTGCAGGTGTTGGCGCTGGTGGCGCAAGGCCAGCCCAACAAGCGCATCGCTTGCGCGCTCGGCATCGCAGAGCGAACCGTCAAGCTGCACATCACCGCCTTGCTGCACACGCTGGGCGCACGCAACCGCACGCACTTGCTGATCGTCGGGCGCGACAAGGGCTTGGTCTGACCTGCCCTTGGGTGTTATTCAATTGCAGGGGCTGAATGACTAGCATCTGCAGCCGTCACTCCACTGGAAGATTCCATCGATGCACAAGCTCTTGATTCCCCTGACTTCAGTCGCTGCATTCCTCTCGGGCTGTGCGTCTGTTGCCGTCAGCACCGATCTGATCGAGCAGCGCACGGCTTTTGCACTCGGCCTGGACCGCAGCAGCTTCACCATCAGCAACCGCCAGGACGACGGCCTGCGCACGCAGTATGTGGCCACAGCCAAGAACGGACAGCGCTACAACTGCTACGTCACAGGAACGTTCAGCGTGACAGGCCGTGTCGTGTCCGACGCCCTGTGCAGCAAGCCTGGCGAAGCGCCGAAGAACCCGCTGCTCAACCGATGAGTGCATTCGATCATTCCACCGTCCTTTCGGCCCGTTCAACTCGCCACCATTCGCCATGGCTTTCCAGCCGCTACCGGCGCTGGCAGCTCAGCCTCGGCGCTACCGACCGCGTCTGCAAACGCGAGGTGCGCATGAGTTTGCTGGGCGCAGCGTTGTGGTGGGTCGGTGCGGTGACGTCCATAGCGCATGCCCTGCCGCGGGCCAGCGATGCGCCACTGGATCGATTGATCGTCGAGCAGATGGCCCAGGCCAACATCATGGGTCTCGGCGCCGCCCTCATCGTCGACCGGCAGGTCGTGTGGACCAAAGGCTATGGCTATGCCGACCACCGACGAACACGGCCGTTCACGCCGAACACAGTGATGAACGTCGGCTCGATTGCCAAACCCTTCACCGGCGTGGCGATGATGCGAGCCGTTCAAGAGGGCAAACTGGCGCTAGACGAGGACATCAACCGTTATCTGCCGTTTCGGGTGGTCAACCCACACCACCCGAACGAGAAGATCACGCTGCGGCACCTGGCGACCCACACCTCCGGCATCACAGACCGCTGGCAGGTGTACGCCGGTACCTACCATTACGGCACCGATTCCCCAGAGCCGCTCGGGCGCTTTCTCGAACAGTACTTCGTACCCGACGGAGCAAACTATTCGAGCCAGAACTATCTTGATGCCAAGCCGGGCACTCGGCGCAACTATTGCAACATCTGCGCCGGCCTGGCGGGTTACATCGTCGAGCTTGCATTCGGCGAGTCGCTGAACGTCTATACGCGCAAGCGCATTTTTGCACCCTTGCAAATGACACGCAGCGGGTGGCTGATGTCCGAAGTCGATCTCGCCGAACACTCGACACTCTTCGTGGCGCAGAACGGGCACATCATTCCCATACCGAATTACGGTGGCACCGTCTATCCGGACGGTGGTGTTCGCACATCGGTCGCCGATCTCTCGCGATTCT
>JBBSCV010000271.1:0-5899 GCA_038249925.1 Burkholderiales bacterium | reverse complement strand
GGTGGGTGGGCCTAACCGTCAAGCTGCCGCGCCGCGCGCAGCGCCACCAGCACCGCGCGATTGACGGTGGCGGGGCCGAGCATCAAGGCCTCTGCACGCTCGCGCATGTCGTACATCGATTCCTGCTCCATCGCGCGCACCAGTTCCAGGTAGGGCTGGTAGGGCCCGCCTTCGCCTCGCAAGGCCTGCGCCACACGCTCGGGCACCGGCACGTTGGGCAGCAATTCCGAGAACGGCTGCTGCAGCAGGCGGTCGAGCAGCGAGAAGACGCCGCAGATGAACATCTCGCCGCGCATTTCGGCGTCGCCCTGTTCGCGGCCCAGTTCTTCCATCAGCAGGCCGCGGCGCACCGCGGCATACATCACAGGCGTGGCGTTGACGCCCTTGGCCGACGACGCCAGCAACAGCGCCAACCAGCGCTTCAGGCGCTGGTAGCCCAGCATCATCAGCGCGTGGCCGAATGAATTGATTTCCACGCTCAGCCCGAAAGCCGGCGAGTTCAGGTAGCGCATCAGCCTGAAGGCCAGCGCCGGGTCGCGCTTGAGCACAGCTTCGAGCTCGGCCACCGGGCGTTCGCGTTCCACGCCGCTGATCAAGGTCATCACGGTGTTGACGTCGCTCGGCACGCTGCCGCGGGCCGAGGGCTTGGGTGGCGCGTCGTCCATCGGCCAGCCCAGCACGGCGACGGCGCCGCGCACGAACGCGGCCTCGACTTCTTCGCTCGTGCGCGCGCCGGCCTGCACGGTGGTGATCTTGCGCATGGCGGCGGCCTCGGGCGTGGCTTCGCCGTTGCGGCGGTCCTCCCCCATCTCGACGATGGAGTGGCTGAACAAGGCCAGCACTTCGGCCGTCAACGGCTGCAGCGGGCGCCCCTTGATCATCAGCAGGTTGCCGGCCTCGTGCAGCTGCCGCAGCTGCGCCGCGATGGCGGCGTCGCCGGCCATGAAGGCGGGCACTTCGATCATGAACTGCGTGGCCGGGCTGCCCGCCATCAAGGCGGTCATCACCGCGCGCAGCAGGCCTTCGCCCGCCAGGTTCAGCGTCACGGGCGGGCGCGCTGTGGGCGCGCGAGCGCCACGCAAGGCCGTGTCGAGCGGTCGCGGCGAGAGCTTCAGCGGCTCGTTGGCCGCAGCTTCGGCCGTCGGCCAAACCTCTTGCAAGGCGGCCAGCAACGCAGTGCCGTCGGGCGCGGTGTCGGGCCGCTCGGGGAAGACCGTGAGCCGGGTCGCGACGACCTCGCGCTGGCGGTTGATCATCGGCGCGTAGCCCAGCGCCACCTTGCCCAGCACGGTGTGTTCTTGCATGGCAGTCATGCGCGGGTATGCAAATCGCAGGGCATCACGTCGAGTCTCAGGGGTTCAGGTAGTCGAACAACGACATGCGCTGCACCATTGAATACGTCTTCAGCGCCGCATCGTAGCCGGTCTGCTTGTTCTGAAAATCGGAGATGGCGCCCACCATGTCCAGGTCTTGGGCGGCTGAACGGTCGCGCTGCGCGTCGATCTTGCTCTGGCTGAGGCGGCTCTCGATGCCGTCGGCACGGTTCAGCGCCTCGCCGGCGCGCGCGCGCCAGCCCGACAGGTTGCCTTGCACGGCGCCAAACTGGCTGAGCGCGGTGCTGACCGTCAACGCCACATCGGTGCTGGGCCGGCCCGGCATCATCAGCTCGGTGATGGCCTTGTCCATGGCGTCGAAGACGCTGACCACGCCGCCGGGGCTGCCGGGGTCGGGCGCGAACAGAAACACGGCGCCGCCATCCACCGACAGCGGCGTGACCTCGCCGGCGGCGGCGTTCAACTGCCCGGCCGCGCCGTCGTAGACCACGCCGCCAGGCGCGTCGCGCAGCGGGCGCACATCGCTGCCCTGGCCGCCGAAGAGGTAGCGGCCGGCGCCGTCGCCGCGGTTGGCGACAGACAGCATGTCGTTGCGAATGCCCCGCAGCGTCTCGGCCAGCGACTGGCGCTCACTGTCGCCGAAGCTGCCGTTGCCCGCCGCGACCATCAACTCGCGTGCGCGCTGCATCATGTCGCCGGCGTCGCCGAGTGCGCTTTCCGTCATCTGCATCGCGTTGCGGCTGTCGTTCAGCGCACGCATGTAGGCCGTGGCGCGCGCCTCGGCCGCCAGCGCCCGTTCGGCCGCGGCGGCCGCCGCCGGGTCGTCGCTGGGCTTGCGCACGCGAATGCCGCTGGTGAGTTGCTCCTGGGCCTCGGACAGCTGCGACTGACGCCGCTGCAGGTTGGCCAGCGAGGTCTCGAAAGCGTAGGAAGTACTGATGCGCATGGTGTGTCAGTCGCTGCGAAAGGTCACTGGGTGGCCTGCAAGAGGGTGTCGAAAAGAGACTGCGCCACCTGCAGCATCTTGGCGGCCGCCTGGTAGCTCTGCTGGAACTGGATCAGACGCGCGGCTTCTTCATCCAGGTTCACGCCGTCCTGGCCGCTGCGCACCTGCTCGGTCTGCGAGGCCACGGCGGCCGAGATGCTGGCCGCAGAACCGGCACTTTGCACCCGCACGCCCATGTCGGCCAGCGACTGCGACCATGAATCGGTCATGGTGCGGCCGCCCACGATGAGCCCGTCGCGCAGTGCCAGCAGCGCACGCGCATTGCCGTTGTTGCTGGCCAGCGATGTCGCTGGCGTGGGGTCGATGTTGATCACGTCGCCGTCGCCAGGCACGCCGGTCAGCTGCAGCGTGAAGCCGTTGCCGCCCACCACCGGCAGGCCGGTGCGCCAGGGCGTGGAGGTGCCGGTGAGGCTGGAGACATATTCGTAGTCCATGCCGTTGACGGGCGGCGTCAACCGGAAGAACTGCAGCTGTTCGCTGCTGCCGGCGAAAGGCAGGGGTGTTGCGGTGACCACGAGGTCGCCCGTGGCCGCCGTGCCGCTGTTGGTGGCACCAGGGGTGGCCAGCAACGGCGATGCGGCGGCGATGTCCAGCGGGCTGGTCAGCAAGACCTGCATGCCGTTGGCAGCGCGTGCCACGGGCTGCAGCAGGAAGCGGTCGCCAGGCTGCGGGTTGGCGATGTCGATCTGCATGCCATCCACGACATCGCCGCCGTTGACCTGCCGCACCAGACCGTCTGACAAGCGCCTCAGGTCCCAGCTGCCGGGCACGGTGGCGCTTTCGCGCAGGTCGTAGTCGCTGGCCACCAGGGCCGCTGGGTTGGTGATGGTGAGGTTGACGCTGCCGATGGGCAGGTTGGTGCCCGGGTCGCGCAGGTTGCCGCGTTGCGGCAGCGCCTGCTGAGGCCCCAGCGCGAACATCGGCTGCGATGGCGTGCTGCCCAGGGGCTGCTGCAGGCTCATGCCGCGCAACTGCTGCGCGTTGACCGCGCCACCCACGGCGGCGGCCAGCTGCCCGACGAGGTTGCGGCCCTGCACGAGATCGTTGTTCTGGAAGCGCAGCAGGCCCGCCATCGAGCCGCCGCCCAGACCGGCGTCGTCGATGCGGCGTATCGCCGTGCCTTCGCGCATCGCCAGCGCGCTGCGGGTGGGGTCTACGTCGCTGGCCACGACCATCAGCTCGGTGGCCGAACCGCCCAGCACCAGCCGCTGCCCGCCGGCGATGAACAAACCGACGGTGCCGTCGTCGGCTTCGATGCGCGTGACCTGGACGCGCTGCGACAGCTGCCCGATGAGCCTGTCTCTTTCGTCCAGCACGTCGTTGGCCGGCTGACCCGAGCCGCGCAGCGCCGCGATGCGCTGGTTGGCCACCGCGATGGAGCTCGTCAGCTGGTTCACTTCGGCGACTGACGACTTCAGCTCGGCCGTGACGGCGTCCTGGGTCTGGTCGAGCGTGATGCCGGCCTCCGAGAAGCGCGCTGCCATGTCGGAAGCGCGGGCCAGCACCACCTGGCGCGTGGCCAGGTCGGTCGGCCGGCTGGACAGGTCGACCATGGCGTTGAACAGCTCGGTCGCCGCATAGCCCAGACCCGACTCGCCGGTGCGGAAAATGTTCTCAAGGCGCTGCAGCTGCGCCAGCCGCGTGGAGTCCATCGCCGCCAAGGATTGCGCGCTGGCGGATTCGCGCGTGAGGAAGGCGTTGTGCGAACGCGTGACGCCGACGACATCGACACCGCGGCCGAAGAAGCCGGCGCCGGTGAACTGGCCCTGCGAGGTGGCCAGCAGGGTCTGCTGGCGCGAGTAACCGGCCACGTTGGCATTGGCAATGTTGTGCCCCGTGGTCTGCATCGCGGCGTAGTTGGCCGCCATGGCACGCACGCCCAGCGACATCAGCGGTGAACTGCCCATCTCTGCGCCCCGGGGCGGTTAAGCCAGTGAACGCTGCAAGCGCAGCGTGGTGTTGATGACGCGCGTCAGCTTGTCGGCATAGGCGGGGTCGGTGGCGTAGCCGGCGCGCTGCAGGCCTTGTGCAAAGCCGCTGGCGGTTTCGGCCACGCGCGTGGGCTGCTGTGCGCCTGCCGCTGCGGCCTGCACCGCGCCCTGGTAGCGCGGGCTGTTCTTCATCAGCCGGGCGTAGTCGGCAAAGCTCTCGGCATAGCTTGCGTAGGCGCGGAACTTGGCCACCACCTTCTGCGCCTTGCCGTTGATGTATTCGGTGGTCGTCACCTCGGCGGTGGGGCCCTTCCAGTTGCCCGTGGCCTTGATGCCGAAGAGGTTGAACGACGGGCTGCCGTCGCCGTGGCGAATCTCCTTGCGCCCCCAGCCCGTTTCCAGCGCCGCCTGCGACACCATGAAGGTGGCCGGAATGCCGGTCTGCGCCTCGGCCTGGCGCGCGGCGTCGCTGTGCTGCTGCACGAAGCCGGCCGCGCCGTTCTGTGGAATGCGCGTCGCAGCAGGCGCCACGCCGAGCGGCGCGGGCGTGTTGTTGGCCGACTTCATCACCGGTATCGGCCCCGGCGACATGCCCATCTGGCGTTCCAGCTGCTTCATGATCGCGTCTGACAAGCCGCCCGGAAGGCCGCTCATCTTCGTGGCGAACTGCTGGTCCAGCATGCCTGTGGCCATGGCACCGCCCGAGCTGTCGCCATCGCCTTCGGTCTTCAAGGTGGTGGCGCGCATGCTCTTCATCAGTTCGCCCATGAAGAGGCTCTCGAACTGCTTGGCCGCTTCGCGCACCGCACCCTTGGGGTCGTGCGCGGCGCGCGCGCGCAGGCTGTCGAGCGAATGGGTGTCGGTGACGAGGCCAGGCCGGGTGGCCTGAATGCTTGAGGGAATGGCAGCCATGATGTTCAGATGACTTCGATGTCGGCGCGCAGCGCGCCGGCGCTCTTCATGGCCTGCAGGATGGCGTGCAGGTCTTGCGGCGTCGCGCCCAGGGTGTTCAGCGCCTTCACCACGTCGGTGAGCTTGGCGCCCGCAGGCAGGTGGATGAGCGCACTGCCCTGCTGGTTGACGGTGATGTCGGAGCGTTCGGCCTGCACCGTCTGGCCCTGCGCCAGCGCATTCGGCTGGCTGACCACGGGCGTGGTGGTCACGGTGACGGTGAGCGAGCCGTGCGCCACGGCGCAGGCGCCCAAAGTCACCGCCTCGTTGATGACCACCGAGCCCGTGCGTGCGTTCAGCACGATGCGAGCCGGCGGCTTTCCCACCACCAACGGCAAGCCGTTCACGTCAGCCAGAAAACCCACGCGCTCTTGCGCGGCGTCGGGCATGCGCACGCTGACGGTGCGGCCGTCCAGCGCCGTCGCCGTGCCCGCGCCCTTCGCGGTGTTGATGGCGATGGCGACACTGCGCGCCATCGCGTAGTCGGTCTCTTTCAGATCGAGCTGCGCCACGGCGTTGTCGAAGAGAGGGCTCGATACCGCGCGCTCCACCGTGGCGCCATCAGGGATGCGGCCGGCGCTGAGGTGGTTGATCTGCACCTTCGAGCCATTGGCCGAAGCGCCCGCGCCGCCGACCACCAGGTTGCCCTGGGCCATGGCGTAGATCTGGCCATCGGC
>JBBSCV010000270.1:0-5915 GCA_038249925.1 Burkholderiales bacterium | reverse complement strand
CGGCAGCATCGGAATCGGCAGCGGTCTCGAAGGACATCAGCACGTGATCCACAGGCTTGAAGACGCCGAATGAGGTGGGGTGGGGATTCATGGGCATGGTGGGGGTCTCTCCGGATGGGCATGGGATGGCCGCTTTTGCATGGCTGCTTTCAAGTTGCTGCTTTCAAGCTACCGTCCTCCAAAGTTGCCGCGTTCCAAAGTTGCCAGAACCGGCGGCCGAAGTCGGTGCGCCGTCGCACTCGGCGCGCCAGCGCACAGACCCATTCGGCGCTTGCCGCGTAACGTGAAGTTTCGATGTGGAGACTGCAATCACCGAACAGCGAATCGAACACGACGCCATGGGCGACGTGGCCGTGCCCGCCGACCGGCTCTGGGGTGCGCAGACCCAGCGCTCGTTGGTGAACTTCGCCATCTCGGGCGAACGGATGCCGGCCGAGTTCGTGCATGCGCTGGCGCTGACCAAGCGCGCCGCCGCAGTGGTCAATGGCGCGCTCGGCCTGCTGGATATCGGCAAAGCAAGGGCCATCACGGAAGCCGCCGACGAAGTGTGTGCGGGCCGGCACGACGCCGAGTTTCCGTTGACGGTCTGGCAGACCGGCTCAGGCACCCAGAGCCACATGAACATGAACGAGGTGCTGGCCAATCTGGCGTCGCAGCACCTGGGCGGGCCGCTGGGCAAGAGCCGGCTCGTGCATGCCAATGACGACGTCAACCTCGGCCAGTCCAGCAACGATGTCGTGCCGACGGCGATGAACGTGGCTGCCGTGGTGGCGCTGAGCCGCGACCTGTTGCCCGCTCTGCGCAGCCTGGCCATGACGCTGGAGGACAAGGCACGCCAGTTCTCCGACATCGTCAAGACCGGCCGCACGCACCTGCAGGACGCCACGCCGCTGACGCTGGGCCAGGAGATCTCGGGCTGGGCCGCGCAACTGCGTCACGGCGAGGCCCACGTCGTCGCCGCGCTGCCGCATCTGCGTGAATTGGCCATCGGCGGCACTGCGGTGGGCACCGGTCTGAACACCCACCCGGAGTTCGCGGTTCGCATGGCCAGCGAACTGAGCCATCTGACGGCTGAGGACTTCCACACTGCACCAAACAAATTCGAGGCGCTGGCCGCCCACGACGCGATCGTGCACGCGCATGGCGCCTTGAAGACGCTGGCGGCCTCGCTCGTGAAGATCGCCAACGACGTGCGCTGGCTCGCCTCGGGGCCGCGCTGCGGCCTGGGCGAGATCATGATCCCGGCCAACGAGCCTGGCAGTTCGATCATGCCGGGCAAGGTCAACCCGACGCAGTGCGAGGCCCTGCTGATGGTCTGCGGGCAGGTCTTCGGCAACGACGTGGCGGTGGGGTGGGGAGGTGCCAGCGGCAATTTCGAGCTCAATGTCTGCAAGCCGCTGCTGCTGCACAACTTTCTGCAAAGCGTGCGGCTGCTCGCGGGTGGGCTGCGCAGCTTCGAGCAGCACTGCGCCGCCGGCATCGAGCCCGACCGTGCCCGCATCGAAGAGTTGCTGCAGCGCTCGCTGATGCTGGTGACGGCACTGGCGCCGCACATCGGATACGACCGGTCCGCGGAGATCGCGAAGACTGCGCACCGTGACGGCTCGAGCTTGCGTCAGGCTGCCCTGGCCTCGGGACACGTCAGCGCTGAGCAGTTCGACGCCTGGGTGCGCCCCGAGGCGATGGTGGGCCCTGGCGTTCCTTGATCTGCCACCCTGCAGCCAGCTGCGTTGCATGCTGGTTCACGCGAGGCCATTCGCCATTGGTCATTGGTCATTGGTCATTGGCCATTGGCCATTGGCCATTCGCCATTCGCCATTTGCCATTTGCATTGACCTGAAGCATGCCCAGGGAGGACCCCGGCTACGATGCGTCACTGACACGCCGTCTCCCCCTCAACCCGGCCAACCCGCCAAACCCGGCCAGCAGCGCTGCGAGAACGCCAATGAGCCTGCCCGACCCCTCGCCAGCGCCGCCCGGCAGCACCGCCTTCGCCTCCGCATTGCGCTGGCTGCTGCTGGCGGTGACGGTGGGGTTGGCCTGGGTGCTGCTGCCCTTTGCCGGGGCCATCCTGTGGGGCACCATCGTGGCGCTGCTGTTCGCGCCCTGGAACCGCTGGCTGCTGAAGCGCGTGCGGCGCCGCCGCTCGCTGGCGGCGGGCCTGACGCTCGTGCTGGTGTGCCTGCTGGTGGTGTTGCCGCTGCTGCTGCTGGTGGCCGGGCTGGCCAGCGAGGCCGCCACGCTCTATGAGCGCGTGCAGAGCAACGAGCTCAGGCCCACACAGTACTTCCGCGAGATTTTTTCCGCGCTTCCGAACTGGGTGCGCGATCTGCTCGACCGCTTCGGCCTCGTCAACTTCAGCGCGTTTCAGCGCTGGCTCAACGCGTTGCTGCTGGAGGGCAGCCGCCTGCTCGGCGCGCAGGCGCTGGGCATCGGGCAGCTCACGCTCGACTTCGTGCTCAGCGCCTTCATCGCGCCTTACCTCGCGTTTTTCCTGCTGCGCGACGGCGATGAACTGGTGCGCCTGATGCGCCGCGCCGCGCCGTTGGCGCCCCAGCACACGCAGCAACTGGTGGAAAAGTTCACCACCGTCATTCGCGCCACGGTGCGCGGCAACTTCGTCGTGGCACTCATCCAGGGCGCGCTCGGCGGCCTGGCCTTCTGGGCGCTGGGGATAGGTGCGGTGCTGCTGTGGACGGTGCTGATGGCCTTCCTGTCACTGCTGCCGGCGGTGGGTGCGGCGCTGGTGTGGGCGCCGGTGGCGCTCTACCTCCTCGTCAGCGGGGCGGTTTGGCAGGGCTGGGCGTTGATCGCCTGGGGTGTGCTGGTCATCGGCCTGGCCGACAACTTGCTGCGCCCGAGACTCGTGGGCCGCGACACGCGCCTTCCCGACTGGCTGGTGCTGCTCAGCACACTGGGCGGCATGGCCGTGATGGGATTCAACGGCTTCGTACTCGGGCCGGTCATCGCCGCCATGTTCGTGGCGGTGTGGCACATCTACCTGGCGCCATCAGACAAGAGCTGAAGGCCGCCCGATGGTCAGCCGCGCCAGCACGAGCTGTCCAGCTGCGGCCACCCTTTGCATCGTCGATTCCAGCAAGGCCATGTCGCGCAGGCTCTGAGCGAAAGCGCGGTACTCGTCAGACTGCGCCTCGGCCACTTCCACCGGCGGTGCATGGGTCTGCAGCGCCGCGCTCACGCGCGTGAAGCTGTCCTGCACCCGCGCGAGGGGTTCGCGCAGCGCCGGGCCCGCCGCCGCTGGCACCTGGCCTGTGGCGGCCAGTGCGTCCAGGGTCTGCACCAGCGACTGCAAATGCGCACCGAAGGCGCCGCCTTCACGCGCCGCCAGCAACTGCTGTTCCAGCCCCAAGCGCGCGCCATCACCCAGCGTGCGCAGCGAACTGTCGCGCATGCCGTCGAGCTGGCGTTCCAGGTGGCGGTTCAATGTGCTCAACCGCGCGCCGACATCGATCACTTCGCTCAAGATCTTGTCCAGATCGCCCACCACCAGCGTGATGCGGTCGAGAAAATGGTTCAGGTCCTGCGCCAGTTCACCGAACTCGTCGGCCGTCTTCACGCCTGCGCGTGGTGACAGGTCCATCACGCCCTTGGCCAAGCCTGACACCGTGCTGCGCAACGCCAGCAGCGGCTCCATGCGCACCTTCAGCAGCAGCAAGAGCACGATGGTGTGCACCAGAATCTTCAGGCTCAGCGCGCCGGCCGTCAGCCGCACCTCCTGCCACCACAGCGCTTCCTTGCGTTCCAGGTAGCTGCGCACGAGCACGGTGCCGAGCACGTCGCCGACCTGGGCCTTGACGTGGCAGCCCAGGCAGAACTGCTCGGCTGTCAGCGCCACACTGGCCTGCTGGTGGCTGCCGTCGTCCCAGCGCGACGGCATCAGGCCCTGCACGTCCATGTTGCGCGTTTCTTTCATCGACGCCACCGTCACCGCGCTGGGCAGCACGGCAATGGCCAGGCCCAGGTCGGTGTAGTTGCGGTCGAGGATGGGGTAGACCGTCTGCGCTGCCAGCGGCCCGCCGGAATTCAGCATGATCGACCTCACGTCATTGGCCAGCTGCTGGGCGGCCAACTCCACGCGCTTCGGCTCGGCGTGGGCGAAGTCCCAGCGCAGCGATGCGTAGCGGATGGTCACCTCGACGGCCGCCACCAGCAGCAGCAACAAGAAAAAGTCCCGAATCATGTGAAACATGAAGGACTGCTCGAAGCGGTTGCTGGCTGTGTTCACGGCTGACATGCGTCTTTCAAGAGCGGCGGCCGGGGAACCGCCCGGCCGCGGATGATGACGCGACTGGCCTTCCCTTGCTTACACGCATGCCTACGCCCATGTATACGCCCATGCCTGCGCCTGTCCATACGCTGATGCATACGCCCATGCAATCATCTGCAGGCGCCAGCGCCCAGCTGCCGCCGCCCAACCCCCACACCGCCCCATGCTCGACGACATCAAGAAAACGCTCTGGGCCACCGCCGACAAACTGCGCGCCAACATGGACGCCGCCGAATACAAGCACCTCGTGCTCGGCCTCATCTTCGTCAAATACATCTCTGACACCTTCCAGGCCAGGCGAGCAGAACTCGCCGCCCGCTTTGCCGACCCTGCCGATGACTACCACCTGGAAGGCAGCACGCCCGAGCAGGTGGCCGCCGAACTGGAAGACCGCGACTACTACCGCGAGGCCAACGTCTTCTGGGTGCCCGAGGCCGCGCGCTGGGAGGCGCTGCGCGCCGCCGCCAAGCAGCCCGACATCGGCAAGCGCATCGACGAAGCGCTGGCTGTCATCGAGGCCGAGAACCCCAAGCTCAAGGGCATTCTGGACAAGCGATTCGCGCGAGCGCAGTTGCCAGACGGCAAGCTCGGTGAGCTGGTGGACCTGGTGTCCACCATCGGCTTCGGCGTCACGGCGCGTGAAGCGCGCGACGTGCTGGGCCAGGTGTACGAATACTTCCTGGGCATGTTCGCCAGCGCCGAAGGCAAGCGCGGCGGCCAGTTCTACACGCCGCGCAGCATCGTCAAGACGCTGGTGGCGGTGCTGGCGCCTCACCACGGCAAGGTGTACGACCCCTGCTGCGGCAGCGGCGGCATGTTCGTGCAGAGCGAAGAATTCATCGAGGCCCACGGCGGCAAGATCGGCGACGTGGCCATCTTCGGCCAGGAAGCCAACCCCACCACCTGGCGCCTGGCGGCGATGAACCTGGCCATTCGCGGCATCGACTTCAACCTGGGCCGCGAACCCGCCGACACCTTCACCAAGAACCAGTTTCCCGACCTGCGCGCCGACTTCATCCTGGCCAACCCGCCGTTCAACATCAGCGACTGGTGGCACGCCAGCCTGACCGGCGACGCGCGCTGGCATTACGGCGACCCGCCACAGGGCAACGCCAATTACGCCTGGCTGCAGCACATGCTGCATCACCTGAAGCCCGGCGGCCGCGCCGGCATCGTGCTGGCGAATGGCTCGATGAGCAGCAGCCAGAACAACGAAGGCCAGATTCGCGCCGCGATGGTGGACGCCGACGTGGTGGAAGTCATGATCGCGCTGCCCGGGCAGCTGTTCTTCAACACCCAGATTCCGGCCTGTCTGTGGTTTCTGGCCAAGGGCAAGCGCGTGCGGCGCGGCGAGGTGTTGTTCATCGATGCGCGCAAGCTGGCGGTGATGATCAGCCGCGTGCAGTGCGAGCTGACGGATGAGGTGATCGGCCGCATCGCCGGCACCGTGGCCGCCTGGCGCGGTGAAGTCACTGACCCCGGTTCTGGTGAATATGCCGACGTGGCCGGCTACTGCCGCAGCGTGCCGCTGGCCGAGATTGCCGAGCACGGCCACGTGCTGACGCCGGGCCGTTACGTGGGCGCCGAAGCGGTGGAAGACAACGACGCCGACTTCGCCACCAAGATG
>JBBSCV010000269.1:0-5915 GCA_038249925.1 Burkholderiales bacterium | reverse complement strand
CTGGGTTCCTGGAAAATCCTGGGACGTTCTGGGATGTCCTGAAACCTCAAAATGGCCTGCCCGGAGGGACTCGAACCCCCGACCTGCGGCTTAGAAGGCCGCTGCTCTATCCAGTTGAGCTACGGGCAGTAGCGCTCGATTCTAGGAGTGCGGCACGTCCCGCCCCTTCACCATCAACGCATCGCGCCCATACTCCTGATGCGAACCATCTGGCCGCTCACCTGGCCGCGCATCTGTCCGCGCATCTGTCCGCTCATCTAGCCGTTCAGGCGGGCCACGAATACACTGCGGGCATCGAGGTTCCTCGCAGGCAGCCCAGGGCACCCCGCCCTCGCAAAAGACACTCCACCATGCTCGACGGCATCAAGCGCTTGTTCTCCGGGGGCTCGGCCGCCGTCCCCGATGGTTGGGACGGCGTGGCACCTTGGGCGAAGTCGAAGCAATACGCCTTTCGCGCCGTGCAGGAAGAGGGCTTCGTCATCGATGGCCGTCTGGGCGCCACGCCTTGGCGTCTGGAGTGGGGCCCTTCACACCGCCCCTATATCCATGGCCATGAGTTGCGGCTGCGTGCCGAGCTGAGCCTGAGCTCCGAACTGCAAGTGGTGGTGATGAACCGCGCCTTGCAGGAATCCATGGAGAAGGCCGTCTTCGACCAGTATGTCGAAGGCGTGCAGACGCGCATCGACAACCAGACGCCGCCCGAGATGCGCTGGCTGGTGATGTTCCCCAAGTTGCCCGGCAATGAAATGCCGCTGCTGCGCGAACGTTTTTGTGCGTTGGCCAGCGTGCCGAGCTGGCTGCGGCACTGGCTGGACGGCGCACTGACGCAGAGCCTCGTCGCGCTGCGCATTGCGCCCGAAGTGCCTGTGGTGCTGATGATCGGCCGCGGCCGCCTGATGCTGCGCACCGCGGTGCTGGACGCCGACGTGGCCACGCTGCAGGGCTGGGTGCGCTTCTTCGAAATCGCGATGCGCGAAGCCCGGCGGGTGGCCACCGAACACAGCGATTCCATCGCGCCGAGCACGCAGCCCAGCATGTGGCAGGCCAGCGCATTGCCGGGCGACGAGCGGAGTACATAGAGCCCCCACGCTCACTGCGTTCGCTGACCCCCGGGGGGGCTCTTGCTGCAGACCGGCGGAGCCGGATCTGCGCAAGGGCTTGATCAGGCGGCTGCGATTTTTCCGAGTTCGATCTTCGCGATGGCGTTGCGGTGCACCTCGTCGGGGCCGTCGGCAAAGCGCAGCGTGCGGGCGTGGGTGTAGAAGCTGGCCAGCGGGGTGTCCTGGCACATGCCTGCGCCGCCGAAGACCTGCATCGCCCAGTCGATCACCTGGCAGGCCATGGTGGGCGCCACCACCTTGATCATCGCGATCTCGGCCTTGGCGCTCTTGTTGCCCGCCAGGTCCATCATCCACGCCGCCTTCAACGTCAGCAGCCGCGCCTGGTCGATCTTGCAGCGCGCCTCGGCAATGCGCTCCAGCGTCACCCCCTGCTGAGCGATCGGCTTGCCGAAGGCCACGCGCTGCGTGGCGCGCTCGCACATCAGCTTCAAGGCGCGTTCCGCCAGGCCGACCAGGCGCATGCAGTGGTGAATGCGGCCCGGCCCCAGGCGGCCTTGCGCGATTTCGAAGCCGCGGCCTTCGCCAAGCAAGATGTTGCTGACCGGCACGCGCACGTTCTTGAAGTCGACTTCCATGTGGCCGTGCGGTGCATCGTCATAGCCGAAGACCGACAGCGGGCGCAAGATGGTGATGCCCGGTGTGTCGCGCGGCACCAGCACCATGCTTTGCTGCGAGTGGCGCGGCGCGGTCTTGTCGGTCTTGCCCATGAAGATGAAGATGGCGCAGCGCGGGTCGCCGGCGCCGCTGGTCCACCACTTGCGGCCGTTGATGACGTATTCGTCGCCCGCGCCTGTGGATTCACGCCGGATGTCGGCCTCGATGTTGGTGGCGTCAGATGACGCCACCGCCGGCTCGGTCATCGCGAAGGCGCTGCGAATCTCTCCTGCCAGCAAGGGTTCGAGCCAGCGCTTCTTGTGCTCGGCCGAACCGTAACGTGCAATGGTTTCCATGTTGCCGGTGTCGGGCGCAGAGCAATTGAAGACCTCGCTGCTCCAGGGCACAGCGCCCATGATTTCGGCCAAGGGCGCGTAGTCCTGGTTGCTCAGCCCGAAGGTGAATTCGCCGTCGGCGCCTGTCTTCGAGCCTTCCGCGTTCGAGCCTTCCGCACTCGGCGGCAGGAAGAGGTTCCAGAGGCCAGCCGCGCGCGCCTTCGGCTTGAGTTGTTCGATCAACTGCAGCGGCGTCCAGCGCTTGCCGGCCTGGGTGTTGGCCTCGATTTCGGCTTCCCATTGCGGTTCAGCCGGGTAGATGTGTTCAGCCATGAAGGCGTTCAGGCGTGCCTGCAGGTCCTGGGTGCGGGGTGAGTAGCTGAAGTCCATGTGCGTGCGCGCTTTCGTGCTGGTGTGTGTGTCGGGTGTCTGGCGGGGTGGGCGTGGCGCGCCGTCACCGTGCGGCGTGTTCGTGGGCCCGTGCGAATTTCCAGGCCATCTCGGCCAGTGAACGGGTGGCCGCGCCGTTGGTGCGAGCTTGCGCGCTGCTGGCGGTGCCGTCGACCACACGCTTGGCGATGCCCTGCATGATGCTGGCCAGGCGAAACAGGTTGTAGGCAAGGTAGAAGTTCCACTCGGCCTTCAACGCGCTGGCGTTGCCGCGGCCCGTGCGCTCGCAATACTTCGCGATGTAGTCGTCTTCAGAAGGAATGCCCAGGGTGGCGAGGTCCAGGCCGCCGATGCCTCGGAAGACACCGGGCGGAATGTGCCAGGCCATGCAGTGATAGCTGAAGTCGGCCAGTGGGTGGCCCAGCGTGGACAGTTCCCAGTCCAGCACGGCGATGATGCGTGGCTCTTCGGCAGCGAAGACCACGTTGTCGAGCCGAAAGTCGCCGTGCACGATGGCCGGCGCGGAGCCGTCCAGCGCACCGGGCGGCAGGCGCCGCGGCAGCCACTCGATCAGGCGGTCCATCTCGGGGATGTCTTCCGTGATGCTGGCCAGGAACTGCTTGCTCCAGCGGCCGATCTGGCGTTCGAAGTAGTTGCCCGGTTTGCCGAAGCTTGAAAGGCCTGCAGCGGCCACGTCCACGCTGTGCAGCGCGGCAATGACGCGGTTCATCTCGTCGTAGATGGCGCCGCGCTCGGCGGGTGTCATGCCGGGCAGTGCCTGGTCCCACAGCACACGGCCTGCCATGAAACCCATGATGTAGAAGGCGCGGCCGATGACGCTTTCGTCTTCGCACAGCAGCAGCATCGCCGGTACCGGCACGCCCGTCGTCGCCAGGCCCTGCATGACGCGGAACTCTCGGTCTATGGCGTGCGCCGAGGGCAGCAGCTTCGCCGCCGGCCCGGGCTTGGTGCGCATCACGTAGGCGCGGCCCGGTGTCTGCAGCTTGTAGGTGGGGTTGCTCTGGCCGCCCTTGAATTGCTCAACCGTGAGCGGGCCCTCGAAGTTCGGCAATGCCTGCTGCAGATGCGCCTGCAGTGCGGCCACGTCGAAGGCGTGGCTCTGTGCCACGGGCTTGGTGCCGGTGAACTGTTCCATCGTCATCAGCCTCGGCGCGTTACTTGTCGGCCAGCGCCATCAGCTTCTCGCGTGACAGCACCACCAGCCGCGTGGGTTCCACGCGCACGGCGCCGTCGCGCTCGAAACCCTTCGGCTCCTGATTCACGCGCTGGCGTGAGGCGCCGAGCAACTGAGCCAGGTCTTCCTGCGCCAAGACGAGGCCGATGCGGATTTCTTCGCCCTGCTCGATGCCGTAGCTCTTGGCCAACAGCAGCACCTGGCGCGCCAGCCGTGCCTGCAGCGGGCGCGTGTTGATGTCTTCGAGCTGATCGAACATCAAGCGCAGGCGGCGGCAGTTCAGCCGCAGCAGCGCTTCGTAAAGCTCGACATGCTGTGCCAGCAGCTCCTTGAAGTCGGTCTTGCGCACCACGAGCAGCGTAGTGGTGCCGTGGGCGTCGGCATCGTGGGTGCGCGGCAGGCCGTCGAAGAGCGCGATGTCGCCGAACCAGGTGCCGGGCTCGACATAGGTCAACGTGATCTGCTTGCCCGACAGCGCCACCGAGCTGACGCGCACCGCGCCGCGCGCCACGCCACACCACTCTTGCGCCGGTGTGCCGCGGGAAGCCAGCGGGTCGCCGTCCACCAGGCGCCTGACATGCGAGCGGGCGAGGATGGCGCGCTGTAGCGTCTGTGAGAGCTTGCTGAACCACGCGCCCGATTCGATGTTTTGCTGTTCGTCGAGTGTAAGAACGGGGGTATTCATGGCTTGTCTCGGTTGCGACAGGCGCGCGACGATGTCGGCTGCATTGTTCTGGGCCGCTACAGCGTTGCAGCGGCCAGTACCGGAAGACTACGCCATGCCCACCACCGCGCTTCACGTTCCCAGCCTCAGGCACAGCTGCAGCACCGCCGAATGGCAACTGCGGGTCGACCTTGCTGCCGCCTATCGCATGGTGGCCATGTTCGGCTGGGACGACCTCGTCTTCACGCACATCAGCGCCCGCGTTCCAGGCGATGCGCCGGGTCACGCGGGTGAACACGGCGGCGCGTTCCTCATCAACCCTTACGGTTTCATGTTCGAGGAAATCACCGCCAGCAGCCTGCTGAAGGTGGACGCAGAGGGCCGCAAGCTGCAGGACAGCCCCTTCGACGTCAATCCGGCGGGCTTCGTGATCCACAGCGCCGTGCATGCGGCGCGCCATGACGCCGGCTGTGTGCTGCATGTGCATACGCCCAACGGCATTGCCGTGTCGGCGCAGCGGGGCGGGGTGCTGCCGATCTCGCAGCAGTCGATGTTCGTGCTGGCCTCGCTGGCGTATCACGACTACGAAGGCGTGGCGCTGCGCGACGACGAGAAGCCGCGCCTGGTGGCCGACCTGGGCGAGAAGACCTACCTCATGCTGCGCAACCACGGCCTGCTGACGGTGGGCAGCAGCGTGGCGGAGGCTTTCCAGGCCATGTACCTCTTCGAGACGGTTTGCATGATTCAGGTGCGTGCCCAGGCCGGCGGCGGGCCGCTGCACCACATCGACGCCGGCATCATCGCCACGGCACTGCAACAGGCCCGAGAGGTCACGCGCGGGCTGGGCGCCAACCTGGTGTGGCCCGGGCTGCTGCGCAGGCTCGATCGGCGCATGCCGGGCTACGACAACTGAGCAAGCCCTCACGTGTGCAGGTGCGCCAATACGCCACTGCGCCCGGTCGCCTGACGCTCGCATGACCCTGCTCAAGCGCGCTGCCGTGGCAAGCGCCACGCTTTGCGCTCGCTGCCGGGTCAGCACGCACAAGTTGCGTGCTAGAGTAAATTTTGAATCCGTTTCCAAGGTCCGCCCCTTGTCTGCTGCATGCCTTTTCCGCGACGCTGCTTGCCGTTAGTCATTGCAGTCATGGCCGCAGCAGTGGTGCTGGATGCCGCAGCCGCACGGCTTTCGGCGTCGGCCACGAGCACCGTGCTGGGCCAGCCGCTCGACTTCGCTGTGCAGGTGGGTCTGCAGCCCGGCGAGACTCTCTCGCCCGAGTGTGTCAGCGCCGAAGTCACCCTCGGTGACCGCCGGCTGCCAGCGCCGACGGTGCGCACGGTGCTGGAGCTGACCGGCGTTGATGCCGCACGCATCCGCGTCATCACCGATCAGGCGATCGACGAGCCCGTGGTCGGCGTGTTGTTGAACGCAGGCTGCCCATCGGGTCGCTTCTCCCGGCGTTTCGTGGTGCTGGCAGACCCGCCGATCGACATCTTCCCGTCGGCCGCTGCCCTGGCTGCCTTGCCGCTGGTGCCGGCGATGGCCTTGGCGCCTGTGGCATCTTCTGCAGGAACCGCGCCAGCCGCCGGTTCTGCGCCGGCTGACAGCAGCACCGCAG
>JBBSCV010000268.1:0-5921 GCA_038249925.1 Burkholderiales bacterium | reverse complement strand
GGGTCGTCGTGCCCATCGCCAGCCACACGCTGACCAACCGCCCCATCGTGTTGCCTGACTGCGGGGAGGTGCGCATCGGCATCGTCGCGGGCAGGGACGTGTCGGCCAACTTCGACATGCACAACCTGTCCAGCCTGCTGCTCGGCGACGAAGTGCGCGTGCGCCGCAGCGCCTTCAAGGTGCGTTTCCTGCACCCGCGCGGCTGGAGCTATTACGCCACCCTGCGGCGCAAGCTGCGCTGGTACGACAGCGCGGTATGAGCCAACCCGTAAGCCTCTTCGGCGCCGCCGCCCAGGGGGGCAGCGTCAGCGGCCCGGCCAACACGGTTCCGCGGCGTTTGCTGGGTGCGGACATTACATACGGGGCCGTCTTGTGCTGCGCCGCCTGAGCTTGCGTGATGTGGTCATCGTCGCCGAACTCGAGCTCGAGTTGGGTGCCGGCTTCACGGTGCTGACGGGCGAAACCGGCGCCGGCAAGTCCATCCTCATCGACGCCCTGCAACTGGCCCTGGGCCAGCGTGCCGACGCGGCCATGGTGCGTGAAGGCGCCGCCCGGGCCGAGGTCAGCGCCGAATTCGACAGCCCGCCGGCCCTGGCCGCCTGGCTGGACCAAGCCGGCTTCGCGCAGGATGGCACGTTGCTGCTGCGCCGCACGGTGGACGCGCAAGGCAAGAGCCGGGCTTGGGTCAACGGCAGCCCGGCCACGGTGACGCAGTTGCGTGAGGCGGCCGAGTATCTGGTCGACATTCACGGCCAGCATGCCTGGCAGAGCCTGACCCGCCCAGCCGCAGTGCGCACGCTGCTTGATGCGCACGCCAAGGCCGACGCCAGCGCCATGCAGGCCGCGTGGGCGGCATGGCGTCAGGCGCAAGGGCAACTCGACACCGCCCGTCAGCAGCGCAATACGCTGGAGACCGAGCGCGAACGCCTGGCCTGGCAAGTGGGCGAACTCGCCAAGCTCTCGCCCGCAGAAGGTGAATGGGACACGCTGAACACCGAGCACCAGCGCCTGGCCCACGGCCAGGCTTTGCTGGACGGTGCGCGCGCGGCTTTGAACGCCTTGTCGGAAGACGAGCCCGCCGCATTGGCACTGACGGCCCGCGCCTTGAACGCGCTGGACGAGGTGCAGCGCTACGACCCCGAACTGCTGCCCGTGGCCGAGGTGCTGCGCAACGCGCAGGCGCTGTTGGACGATGCTGCGCACACCCTGCACAGCTACCTGGGCCACCGCGAACCCGACCCCGAACGCCTGGCTGAACTTGACGGCCGCATCGCCACCTGGGTCTCGCAGTCACGCCGCTATCGGCGCCCGCCGGCCGAGCTGCCGGCGCTGCTGAGTGGCTGGCAAGCCGAGTTGCAACAGCTGGAGGCGGCGGCCGATCTCGAGAGCCTGCAGTCGCGTGTGGCGGTGGCTGAACAGGCCTGGCGTCAAGAGGCGCAGAAGCTGTCCAAGCTGCGGCAAAAGGCGGCGCCCAAGCTGGGTGCGGCCGTCACACTCGCCATGCAGCAGCTGGGCATGGCGGGCGGCCGCTTCGAGGTGGCTTTGGAACCCCAGACAGAGCCCCAGGCCTTCGGGCTGGAAGCCGCCGAATTTCGTGTGGCGGGCCACGCCGGCAGCACGCCGCGCGCCTTGGGCAAGGTGGCTTCGGGCGGTGAACTCTCGCGCCTGGCCTTGGCCATCGCGGTGACCACGGCGCAGGGCGCGAACACGAGCGCCAGCACCAACACCAGCACCAGCACCAACACCAACACCAACAGCGTGCCGACACTCATCTTCGACGAGATCGATGCCGGCGTCGGCGGCACGGTGGCCGACAGCGTGGGCCGTCTGATGAAGCAGCTTGGCGCTGTGCACTCCGGCAGCATGCAAGTGCTGGCCGTCACCCACCTGGCCCAGGTGGCCGCCTGTGCCGACCGGCACTTCGTCGTCAGCAAGGCTTTTAAGGGCAAGCAGACGCTGTCCACCATCCAGCCCGTGGAAGGCGAGGCGCGCGTGGCGGAAGTGGCGCGCATGCTGGGCGGTGAGCGCCTCTCGGGCACGGCGCATGCCCAGGCCTTGCTGGCGAAGGATCGTCCTTGAGGAACCACGCATGAGCGAGTGGATGTCGCTTGACCACGGCCGGCGCGAGGAACTCGTGCTCGTCACCGGGATTTCGGGCTCGGGCAAATCGGTGGCCTTGCACGCGCTGGAGGACGCCGGCTATTTCTGCGTCGACAACCTGCCGCCCGAATTGCTGCGCGATTTCATTCGGCTGGAACACGAACGCTTCACGCACCGCGTGGCCGTGGCGGTGGACGTGCGCACCGCCGGCTCGTTGCCGCACCTGGTGCCGCTGATCAAACAGCTGAAGTCCGAAGGCGTGCGCATCCGTCCCATCTTTCTGGACGCCAGCACAGACGCGCTGGTGCGCCGCTTCTCGGAGACACGCCGCCCGCACCCATTGACCGCCGTGCCCGGTGGTGGCGACGGCTCTCGCGCACTGGTCGAAGCCATCGAGCTCGAGCGTGACCTGCTCTCGGGCCTGCGCGAGATATCCACCGTCATCGACACCAGCCAGCTGCGCCCGGCGCTGCTGCGCAGCTGGGTGCGTTCGATGGTGGGCGCACGCAATGCCGCGCTGACGCTGGTGTTCGAGAGCTTCGCGTTCAAACACGGTGTGCCGCTGGACGCCGACTACGTGTTCGACGTGCGGGTGCTGCCCAACCCTTTCTACATTCGCGAACTGCGCCCGCTGACGGGCCGCGAAGCGCCCGTGGCGGCCTACCTCGAAGCCCAGCCCGAGGTGGCAGAGATGCTGCAGCAGATCCAGGTTTTCCTGCAGCGCTGGCTGCCTTCTTTCGAAGACGACCAGCGCAGCTACCTCACCGTGGCCATTGGCTGCACCGGCGGCCAGCATCGGTCGGTGTACAGCGTGGAATGGCTGGCGAAGCAATTCGACGCGCGTTATGCCACGCTCGTCCGACACCGTGAACTGGATGCCCGAGAGTGAGTGCTACGCCTTTGCCGCCCCCGCTGACTTCACCGCTGCCGCTCTTTCCGCTGCAAATGGTGCTGTTTCCAGGCGCTCTGCTGGGCCTGCGCATATTCGAAGCGCGCTACCTCGACCTCATCAGCGACTGCATGCGCACGCGCCAGCCATTCGGCGTCATCTGCCTGAAAGCCGGCTCCGAGGCCGGGCGGCAGGACCAGCAGGTGCAGATGGAAACCGTCGGCACACTGGCCATGCTCGACGATGTGGACGCTGACGAACCCGGCATCCTGAGCGTGCGCTGCCACGGCGGTGCGCGCTTTCGCATGCGTGGCAAGCCCACCCAGCGCGACAACGGTCTGTGGGTGGTGGACGCCGAGGCCATGCCGCCCGACACGGTGCGCCTGCCCGGCCCTGCCACGGTTCAGACCGTACAAGCCCTGGCCGAAGCGATCAAGAAGCTGCAGGCCGGCGACCGCGTGCCCTTCGCGCCGCCCTACCGCCTGGACGAAGCCGGCTGGGTGGCCAACCGCTGGTGCGAACTGCTGCCCATCAGCCTGGCCGCCAAGCAAAAGCTGATGGCGCTGGACGACCCCGTCATTCGCCTGTCCCTGGTAGACGGCTTTCTGCGCGACAAGAAGGTCGTCATCGACTGACGGCGTTCAGCGTTGCAGCAAGCGCCGAATCGGCGCTGGCAGCCCCATCGCCAGGGCTGCATCTTCACTCACCCAGCGGCCTTGACCGCGTTCCTCGCCGTCACCTGTTTCCAGGCCTTCGCCGGCTTCCCGCACCGCCCCTGGCAGGCCGGCCGGCAACGCGGCGCGAGCCGGCAGCGTCCACACCAGGGGCTGCAAAGTCCAGACGAAGTGGGTCAACGCATGTTCGATGACTGGCAGCCATTCGCCCTGCCCCGGCCACGTTGCGACGCGTTCTTGCAGCACCTGGGCGCTCTCGAATTCGGGCAGGCTCCACAGCCCCGCCCACACACCCTTCTCGGGCCGCTGCTGCAGCAGCAGTTGCTCGCCCCGGCGCAGCCACAAGAGCGCGTGCTGACGCCGACCACGCTTTACGCGCTTGGTCTTCACGGGAAACCGCTCCGGCGTGCCGGCCGCACAGGCCACGCACACGCTGGCCAGCGGGCACAGCAGGCAGGCAGGCTGCCGGGTGCTGCACACGGTCGCGCCCAGGTCCATCAGACCCTGGGTGTAGATGTCGACATCACCTGCGGGCAGCAGCGCCTCGGCCTCGGCCCACAGGCGCTTTTCTTCAGAGGAAGAAGACAGGTCGCCCGCAAAGCCCAGCGCGCGCGTCAGCACCCGCTTGACGTTGCCATCGAGGATGGCCGCACGTTCGCCGAAGCAGAACGCCGCGATTGCCGCTGCCGTGCTGCGGCCGATGCCGGGCAACGTGGCCAGCACCGCACTGCTGCCGGGAAACTGCCCGCCATGCTCAGCCACCACGGCCCGCGCACAACGGTGCAGGTTGCGCGCGCGGCTGTAGTAGCCCAGGCCGCTCCACAGCGCCAGCACATCGTCCAGCGGCGCTGCGGCCAGGGTTTGCACATCGGGAAAGCGCGCCAGGAAGCGCGCGTAGTAGTCCAGCACGGTGCCTACCTGGGTCTGCTGCAGCATCACTTCAGACAGCCACACGCGATAGGGGTCGCGGGTGCCCTGCCAAGGCAAGCCGTGGCGGCCGTGCTGGCGTTGCCAGGTGATGACGGCGCCGGCGAGACTGCGCCGCGTCAAGCGGCGTCCTGCCTGGCGACGGCGTCCTTGATCGCGCCCATGTGAGGCGTTTCGTGCGCCAGGCGCTGGGCTTTCATGATGGCCTCGGCGGCCACCGCGTCCACGCGCGACTGCATCGCAGCCAGTTGCTCTTCTTGCGTCTGCACTTCGGTGATGCGCTGTTCAAGGTCACCGGCTGCGGCCTGCACGCGCTGCAGCGCCTCACGCCGGCGCATGAAACCGCGGCGGCGCTCGCTGAGCTGCACTTCCACCTGGCTGCTGGCGCTCTTGCTCCAGAGTTCGAGCTCTGCCGCAGCGTTCTCGAAAACCAAGCGCAGCTTCGACAACAGCATGCGCCGGAACTGCTCGGCAAACCCCGGCGCGGCCATGCGCCAGACCTGCGAGAAGCCGAGGTAACGGCCGTAGTTCTGGGCGATCAGATCGAGCTCGGCCTCGAAACTTCTGAGGTCAGGCGTCGGGCCCAGCGAAAAAGCGAACCCGAACTCGGTATTCAGCTGGCGAAAGCTGGCCTCCAGCATCTGCCGCATCTCGTCGGCCTGGCGTTTGGACTGTGTCAGCGCCGCATGCAGGCGCGCCACCAGCGTGTCGAAAGCACTGCGTGCGCCCAGGTTCAGCGGCTTGGCGCCCATGGCCGACTGCATGGCCGCCACTTCAGAGCGCAGCACCTCGCTCGTCAGACCCGCCAACACGGTGCGCAAGATCTTGGCCTGCACCGCGCGCAGCGCCGCCAGGCGCGCGGTGCAGCGCTCGAAGTCGGCCACTTCGAGTTCCACACGCTCCAGCATCATGCGCAGCTTGGCTCCGCTCTTGCCGCGCAGACCGCGCAGCTCCATCAGCTGTTCTGCATGCTGGCGCCGGCGGTCAGCGAGGCGGCGGCCGGCAGACAGGCGCAACTGCTGCACCACGCCCACGGCCGACTGCACGAGCAAGTGGCGCCTGCGCGGCAGCAGCTGTTCCGCCAGCGCCTGCTCCAGCGGCGGCAAGCGGCTGGCGAGCAGGGCTTCTGCATTGCCTTCCACGCGCGCCGCGAGGGCTTCACGCGCCGAGAGGGCAAAAACACGCTCGGCCGCCACGCCCAGGGTCTCGGCCGTGTTCCGGCGCTGCTGTTCGATCTGCGCATCGACGACCCCGGGCATGGCCAGCGGGTCGAGCAGCGTGTCGATCTTGTTCAGCACGACAAAGCGTTCCAGGCTGCTCTGGCCCAGATG
>JBBSCV010000267.1:0-5956 GCA_038249925.1 Burkholderiales bacterium | reverse complement strand
CTGGCGTTGGCGGCCTCGCGCACGAGGTCGAGCTCGTCGTGCAGGTGGCCGTCGAATTCGGCCACCACTTCCCGCAGCTTGAGCCGCCGTGCATCGGACGACAGCCGCTCCACCCAGCGCGCCAGCAGGTGCAACAAGGCCATGTCCTGGTCGATGACGGCCAGCATGCCCGGGCGCAGCACCTTCACGGCCACCTCGCGGCCGTCTTTCAGCACGGCGAAGTGCACCTGCGCGATGGAGGCGCTGGCCACCGGCTCGGCCTCGAAACTGGCGAAAACCTCGTCGATGCGACGCGAAAACGCCTTCTCCACCAGCGCGCGCGAGGCCGCGGCCGGGAACGGCGGCACCCGGTCCTGCAGGCGGGCGAGTTCGTCGGCCACGTCCAGCGGAATGAGGTCGCGGCGCGTCGACAGCACCTGACCGAACTTCACGAAGATCGGGCCCAGGCGTTCCAGACCCTGTCGCAGGCGCTCGCCGCGCGGCGCATCCAGGCGCCGGCCGATGGTGACGATGCGCACCAGCGCCCGCACCCAGCGCTGGCGGAAGGCCGACAGCGCCACCTCGTCGAGGCCGAAGCGCAGGACGGTGACGACGATGGTCACCAGGCGCCCGAACTGCCTCATCAGCGCCCCGTCTGGTGCTGAACCTGGTGCTGAACCTGGCGCTGACCCAGGCGCAGGCGCAGGCGCAGCGGCATCACGGCCTGCGCGAGCGCAGGCGCTCGCCCAGCTGGCTGGCGCTCTTCAACCCAGCGCGCAAGGCAGTGGCCAGAGAAGAGCCGATGCGGTGCAGGGTTGCCGCCGGGCCGGGACCGAACAGGCGTTCGAGGTCGGCAGCGACATCCCAACGCAGGTTCTGGAGCAACCAGTTCACGTCGCCGGCCAGTTGGGCGTCGCCGTCGATCTGCACCGCAGGCGGCGTGCCGGCCACGGCGCGTGCCACCAGCAACGCGGGGTTGGAGGCATCCAGCTGCACGTGCAGGTCGGGTTGCGGCGCGCCTTGTGTGCCGCACCATTCCAGCAGCCCGGCGGGGGTCACGCGCCAGGCCAGGGCCGGAGGTGGCGGCAGGAGAGCCGGCCACTGGTTCAGCGTCAGCGCCAAGGTGCGGCCGGCATGCGGCTGCAGCCTCTGCGTGGCCGCACTTTCCGCGCTGAGCACGTGGTTGAGAACGAGCGTCAAACGCTCGGCGAGGGCCGGCCCGAGCACGGCTTGCAGACTGTGAAGCATTGCCCGATTGTAGGCAGGGCCCCCCGTTCACAGGGCCGGCGTGCCCTCTGGGAGCCTGGACGAATTGGGCGAGAATCAGCCGCTTGACGGTTGGCGGTCTGTGTCGCGGACGCCCGGGCTCCTGACTTTTCATGGGGCCTTTTTCTGGCCTTCTGCCAGACGCCACCGGCCCGCCGCCTCCCAGCACGCACTTTGATGTTCGAAGACCGAGGCTACAAAAGAACCTTCTACAGCGCGCCGCAGTCGGTGACCTCGCTGGTGGCGGCGTTCCTCGAGCCATCGATCACCGTGCTGGTGTTTCTGCTCGTGTCCAGTTGGTTCGACGTGCCCATCGGACGCTCCGACCTCACGCTGTGCCTGCTGATCTTTGCGCTGACCTTCCCGGGCCGCAATCGCTTCTGGGACCGGCCGCTGAACACCGCCGTCGACATCACCACCTCGTGGATCAGCCTGCTTTTCATCCTGGCGCTGTGCGGCTACGCCACGCGCAGCCTGCAGCTCTTCGAACCCCTGGTGATCCTGTGGTGGGGCCTGATCACACCGGCCCTGCAGTGGATCGCCTTCTTCAGCGGCCGCCACGTGCTGCGCCGCATGGCCTCGCAACCCGAGAACCGGCGCACGGCCGTGGTGGTGGGCGCAGGCGCCCTGGGCGTGAAGGTTTCGAGCGCGTTCAAGGCCCGCGGCGACATCGGCCTGGCCTTCCTCGGCTACTTCGACGACCGCGCCGATGACAGGGTCGACCCCGAAGCCACCGGCCTGCGCCTGGGCAACCTGAAGCAGGTGGCGCCCTTCATTCGCGAGCACGGCATCCACGAGGTCTACATCACGCTGCCTCTGGGCAGCCAGCCGCGCATCGTGGCGCTGCTGGAAGAGGTGCAGGGCACGACGGCCAGCCTCTTCTTCGTGCCCGATGTCTTCGGCATCAGCATCATCCAGGGCCGGCTTCAGGACATGAACGGCGTGCCAGTGGTGGGTCTGTGCGAGACCCCTTTCACCGGCACCAACCGCCTGGTCAAGCGGGTATCAGACGTGGTGCTGGCCTCGTTCATCCTGGTGTTGATCGCACCGCTTCTGGTGCTGATCAGCATCGGCGTGAAGCTCAGCTCGCCGGGGCCGGTGGTCTTCCAACAACGCCGCAACGGCCTGGACGGCGAAGAGATCATCGTCTACAAGTTTCGCAGCATGCGCGCGCAGGACAACGGCGCCTTCGTGCCGCAGGCCACCAAGGCCGACCCCCGCATCACACCTTTCGGCGCCTTTTTGCGCCGCAGTTCGCTGGACGAATTGCCGCAGTTCATCAACGTGCTGCAGGGCCGCATGAGCATCGTCGGGCCGCGGCCGCACGCGGTGGCGCATAACGAGCAGTACCGTCAGCTCATCAAGGCCTACATGGTGCGCCACAAAGTCAAGCCCGGCATCACCGGGTGGGCACAAATCCACGGCCACCGCGGCGAGACCGACACCATCGAGAAGATGCAGGCGCGCGTCGAATACGATCTGGAGTACTTGCGCAACTGGTCGCTGGGGCTCGATCTGCAGATCATCGCGCGCACTATCAAGCTGGTGTTTTTCGACCGCAATGCCTACTGACATGCCCCAACACATCTCTGCACTGCGCCGCCATGTGCCTCTGCGTGGCTTTGTGCGAGTCTGCTCGCCGCTGCTGCTGGCGTTCGTCTGCAGCACCGCTGTGGCGCAATCCAGCCCCTACTTCATCGGGCTGTCACAGACGCTGGGCCACGACAGCAACCTGCTGCGGCTGGGACGAGAAGAAACGGCGCCCGTTGGCTTCACCAAGCAAGACAGCTATTCGACGACCACGCTGCTGGCAGGCTTCAACCAGGGCATAGGCCGCCAGCGCGTGTCTGCCAACGCGTCGCTGCGTGACACGCGCTACGACCGCAACAGCGTCTTCAACAACCAGGGCTACAGCCTGCGCGGCGCGCTGGACTGGTCTACCGTCGAGCGGCTCTCGGGTGCTGTCAACTTCAGCGCCAACCGCAACCTGCAGCGCTTCGGCTCGGAAGAGGTCGGCTTCCTGCGCGAAAAGAACCTCGAGACGGTGCAGACCCTGAGCGCGCGCGCCGTCCTCGGCTTGGTGACCCGCTACAGCCTGGAGATCAGCGGCGGCCATACAGGAGTGCGCAATTCGCTGCAGCAGCGCGGCGTGCAGGCGCGCGAGTTCGAGCAGGACAATGCGGCAATAGGCTTGCGCTGGAGCCCGAGCAGCTTCACCTCCCTGGGGGTGACGGCGGGCGTGACGCAGGGGCGCTACCCGAAGTTCCGCATCTCGGCCGACGGCTTTGTCGCCGATCGCTTCAAGCGCGACGACATCGGGGTGACTGCGAACCTCCGCTTCAGTGGCGCCAGCAGCGTGGAAGCGCGCATCAGCGACAGCACGACCGTCTACGACCTCAACGCCCAGCGCAACTTCAAGGGGCTGACGGGCTATCTCGGCTGGACCTGGCAGCCGACGAGCAAGCTCGTGTTCGTCAGCTCGGCGAGGCGCGACACCGGGCAAGAGTCCTACGCCACAGCTGTCTTCACGCTGCCAGCCATCGCCGACTACAGCCGCGAGAACACCGTAATGCGGATCTCGACCGACTACAACTTCTCGGCCAAGGTGACCTTCAACTCTTCGCTCGTCTACTACCGCAGCAGCATCGTGCGCACCATCGACAACCCCTTTCTGCCGCTGGAAGCCGAGGGGCGAGACAAGGTCACGCAACTCAGCCTGGGCGCACGCTGGTCGCCGGTACGCAGCGTCCTGGCGGGCTGCGACCTGAGCAACGAAGACCGTCGTGCCAAGGGGGCCCTGGTGGTCAGCCTGCGCGGCACCACCTTCAGCTGCTACGGACAGCTGAGCCTGCAGTGAAGCCCACCGTCCTGCTGACCGGGGCCACGGGCTACATTGCCTCGCACACCTGGCTGGCACTGCTGGCGGCCGGCTACGAGGTGGTGGGAGTCGACGACTTCTCGAACAGTTCGCCCGAGGTGCTGAAGCGCCTGCAGGAGCTGTCCGGCACTGTGCCGGTGTTCGAGCGTGCGAATGTCTGCGACGCGCAAGCGATGCATGCGCTGTTCGAGCGCCACCCTATCGCCGCCACGGTGCACTTCGCGGCCTTCAAGGCGGTGGGCGAATCGGCCCAGAAGCCGCTGGACTACTACGCCAACAACCTGGGTGGCCTGCTCACCGTGTGCCGCACCATGCAGCAGCATGGCGTACGGCGGCTGGTGTTCAGCAGCAGCGCCACGGTGTATGGCGATCCGGCATCGCTGCCCATCACCGAAGACTTTCCTCTTTCGGCCACCAACCCCTACGGCCAGACCAAGCTCATCGGCGAAACCATCCTGCGCGACTTGGGCCAGGCTGACGCTGCATGGCAGACCGGCTGCCTGCGCTACTTCAACCCCGTGGGCGCCCACGCGAGCGGCCGCATCGGCGAAGACCCGCGCGGCACGCCCAACAACCTGATGCCTTATGTGGCGCAGGTGGCCGTCGGCCGCCGGCCTTGCCTGCAGGTCTTCGGCGACGATTACGCCACGCCCGACGGCACCGGCGTGCGCGACTACATCCACGTCTGCGACCTCGCCGACGGCCACGTCGCAGCACTGCGCCGGCTGCTCGACGCGCCGGGCTCGTTCACGGTGAATCTCGGCACCGGCCAGGGCTACAGCGTGCTCGACGTCGTGAAGGCCTACGCCGCAGCGAGCGGCCGCGAAATTCCTTACCAGGTGGTGCCCCGCCGCCCCGGCGACGTGGCAGCCTGCTACGCCGACCCGGCGCTCGCGCATCAAGTGCTGGGCTGGCAAGCCCGGCTGGACCTGCAACGCATGTGCACTGACAGCTGGCGCTGGCAATCCATGAACCCACGAGGTTTCGAAGCATGAAGAAGATCGCCGTTCAACCCGTGGTGATGGCCGGCGGCTCGGGCACACGCTTGTGGCCGCTGTCGCGCGCGGGCTTCCCCAAGCAGTTCCTCGTGCTTTCAGGCAACACCAGCCTTTTTCAGCAAGCGGTGTCGCGCCTGGATGGGCTGGCGGATGCGCAGCTGGAAGTCGCAGCACCCGTCATCGTGGGCAACGAGGAACACCGCTTCCTGGTGCTGGACCAGTTGCGTGAACTGAAGACCGCGCCTGCGGCCGTGCTGCTGGAGCCGACCGGCCGCAACACCGCACCCGCCGTGACGCTGGCCGCCTTGCAGGCGCTGGAAGGTGGCGCCGACCCGGTGCTGGTGGTGACCTCGGCCGATCAGACCGTCACCGATGGCGCGGCTTTCACTTCCGCGCTGCGCTCGGCCATCGCCATGGCCGCCGAGGGCGCCATCACGGTGCTGGGCATCACGCCCGACCGCCCTGAAACCGGCTACGGCTACATCCGCGCCGACGGCGCCAAGGTGGCGCAGTTCGTCGAGAAGCCCGACGCCACCACTGCCGAGAAGTACGTCGCCAGCGGCGCCTACTACTGGAACGCGGGCATGTTCGTGCTGAAGGCCTCGGTGTGGATGGCCGCGCTGGAGCGCTTCCGCCCTGACATCGCCATGGCCTGCCGCGCCGCCTGGGCGGTGCGCACGAACGACGAAAACAAGGACGCCACATTCGTGCGCCCTGGCAAGGCCGAGTTCACTGCCGTGCCCAGCGAGTCGGTCGACTACGCGGTGATGGAGAAGTGCCCCGGCGTGCTCGACATCCGCATGCAGGCGCTTTCGGCCGGCTGGAACGACCTCGG
>JBBSCV010000266.1:0-5967 GCA_038249925.1 Burkholderiales bacterium | reverse complement strand
CCGGCCGCCATCGAACAGCTGAAGACGGTGACGGCGCAGGCCGGCGCCGAGTGGTTTCCGTCCGACCCGACCCAGAAGCCGCGCGACATCGCGCTGGCCGCGTTGGACCACGCCAAGCGCCACTATTTCGACGTGCTGCTGGTCGACACCGCCGGCCGCCTGGGCATCGACGAGGCGCTGATGGCCGAGATCACCGAACTGCACGCCGTGCTGAAACCGGTGGAAACGCTGTTCATCGTCGACGCCATGCAGGGCATGGACGCGGTGAACACCGCCAAGGCTTTCAAGGACGCGCTGCCGATCACCGGCGTCGTGCTCACGAAGCTGGACGGTGACAGCCGCGGTGGTGCGGCGTTGAGCGTGCGCCAGATCACCGGCGCGCCGATCAAGTTTGCCGGCGTCAGCGAGAAGATCGACGGCCTGGAAGTCTTCGACGCCGACCGCCATGCCGGCCGCGTGCTGGGCATGGGCGACATCGTCGCGCTGGTGGAAGAGGTGCAAAAGGGCGTCGACGTCGAGGTGGCGCAGAAGTTCGCCGACAAGATGAAGTCCGGCGGCGGCTTCGACCTCAACGACTTCCTGTCCCAGATCAGCCAGATGAAGAAGATGGGCGGCCTGGCCAGCCTGATGGACAAGCTGCCCAGCCAGCTCACGGCCAAGGCAGCGGGCGCAGACATGGACAAGGCCGAGCGCGACGTGAAGCGCATGGAAGGCATCATCAACAGCATGACGCCGCTGGAGCGGCGCAAGCCCGAACTGCTGAAGGCCAGCCGCAAGCGCCGCATTGCCACCGGCGCTGGCGTGCACGTGCAAGAGGTCAACCGCCTGCTGAACCAGTTCGACCAGATGCAGGGCATGATGAAGAAGATGAAGGGCGGCGGCCTGATGAAGATGATGAAGCGGATGGGCGGCGGCGGAGGCGGCGGCGGTTTTCCCGGCATGCCGCGCTGAACGTCTTCTTTTCGAGATGTTGAACGTTCGACCGGGGCAAAGCTGCCGAGCGACTCGGGAATGGGGATCAGCGAAACGCCTTGACACGCCTGTTGTGCCTGCACCTATTGATTGAAACGCCGGTATGGCCGATGTTCCGGGTTCGCCCGCCCGCAATCGTCGGCATTCAGTTGCTCTGCCTGCTGCGACGCCCGCTGCCAGCCCCGCCGCCACACCCGCGCCCATGGACTTCCTGTTTTCCAACGCTTCCATCGCCTTGCCCGCCACAGCGCTGCTGCTGCTGGCCTTGCTGGTCGTGCGCCTGCGGCTGCGTCAAGGTGCCCAGCGCGGCGCGGCCCGTGAAGCCTTGGACACCGTGGCGAGCTGGCCGCCCGAAGCGGCCCGTGTGTTGACGATTGCCGAGCGTCAGGCCTATGACCTGCTGCGCCGGGCACTGCCCGGCTATCTGGTGCTGGCGCAGGTGCCGCTGTCACGCTTCATCCGTGTACCGGCACGGCATTCCTATGTCGACTGGCTGCAGCGTGTGGGCTCGCTCAGTGCCGACGTGCTGTTGTGCGACGCCGGCTCCCGGGTGCTGGCCGTGATCGACATCCGCTCGCCGGTGGAGAGTGACCGCTCGCGCCGCCGGCACGAGCGCATGACGCGGGTTTTGCGCAAGGCCGGCATCCACGTGCTGACATGGCGCGACGATGCCCTGCCCAGCGCCGCCGAAGTGCGCCACGCCATGACGGCCGTGGTGGGCGGCGTTGCGGCGGTAGAAAAGGCCATGGCCACGTCTTCGCGTCCGATGCCGCTCATCCCGGTGGCCGACATCTCGGAAGTGCTGGCCGACGGCGACGCCGCCTTCGACACGCAACTCGACCCTTCGATGGAGCCTGTGCCCTCGGGCTTTTACGAAGAGCTCGAACCCGAGCCGGCAAGACGCTAGGCGGGGAGATCGGTTCAGCCCAGCAAAGCCTGCGCAAACTCTTTGGCATCGAAAGTTTGCAGGTCTTCCAGCTGTTCACCGATGCCGATGAAGTAGACCGGCACCACACCGCCGCTGCGTTCGGCGCCCCAGCGCGCAATGGCCGCCAGCACGCCTCCCTTGGCCGTGCCGTCGAGCTTGGTGACGATCAGCCCCGTGAGGCCCAAAGCGGCATCGAAGGCCTTGACCTGCGCCAGCGCGTTCTGGCCGGTGTTGCCGTCCACCACCAGCAGCACCTCGTGCGGCGCGCCTTGCTGGGCCTTGGCGATGGTGCGGCGTATCTTCTTCAGCTCTTCCATCAGGTGCGTCTGCGTCGGCAGGCGGCCTGCGGTGTCGGCAATCACGACATCGCAGCCACGCGCGCGGCCGGCGGTCACGGCATCGAAACTGACCGCGGCGGGGTCACCGCCTTCCTGGCTGACGATTTCCACCTGGTTGCGGCCAGCCCACACGGCCAGCTGCTCGCGCGCTGCGGCACGGAAAGTGTCGGCAGCCGCCAGCAGCACCTTGCAGTCTGCTTCGGCCAGGTGGCGCGTGAGCTTGCCGATGCTGGTGGTCTTGCCTGCGCCGTTGACACCCGTGACCATGATCACCGTCGGGCTGGCGCGGCCGATGTCCAGTGCGCCTTCCAGCGGCTTCAGCAGGGCGGTGATGGCCGCCGCCAGCAGCTGCTTCACGGCGGCGGGCTCGGTCGCCTTGCTGTCCTTGACGCGGCGCTTCAGGTCGGCCAGCAAAAATTCGGTGGCGGCCACGCCAGCGTCCGCCATCAGCAGCGCAGATTCCAGCTCTTCGTAGAGCGCATCGTCGATGCGCGTGCCGGTGAAGACCTGGGTGATGCTGCCGCCGGTCTTGCGCAGGCCCTGGGCCAGACGGTCCATCCAGCCGCTGCGGGCCGGCGGCTCAGGGGCCGGTGCGACGAGCGGCGCCAAAGCCGGCGTCAGCTTCGTCTGGAGCTCCGGCAAATGAGCAGGCGCGCGTGCGGGCGCAGTAGCCCCGGGGGCAGCAGGCGCAGCGGGGACAGCAGGCGCACCGTCAGGCGTGGCTGCCGGCGGCTTCTTCTTGAAAAAACTGAACATCTGGGGAACCGCAAGACCGCCTGTGGAAGGTGGCCTGGGCTTGGCTATACTGCCGGGCTCAGGCGCTTTAGCTCAGCTGGTTAGAGCGACGGAATCATAATCCGCAGGTCCGGGGTTCAAATCCCTGAAGCGCCACCAGATTCGGAGCGGCCCGAGGTTCACGTCTCGGGCCGTTTTCAATTTCCACAGCCCCTGGATACACACCATGATTCGCTGTGTCTTGCTGGTCATCGCGCTGGCCATCACCACCCTGCCCGCCTGGGCGCAGGCGGTGCGCAAATTCACCGCCCAGACGCTGCGCGGCGAGTTGACGGTCACCCAGCCTCCGGAAGTGCTGCTCAACCGCAAGCCGGCGCGCCTGGCGCCTGGCGCGCGCATCCGCGGTGCCGACAACATGCTGCAGATGTCGGGCGCGCTCATCGGCCAGCGCCTGCTGGTGCACTTCACTCTGGACCCCTCTGGGCAGCTGCTCGACGTGTGGGTGCTGAACGCCGCCGAAGCCTCGCGCCAGCCCTGGCCGGTGACGCCGCAACAAGCGGCAAGCTGGGCCTTCAACCCCGATACGCAGAGCTGGAGCCGCTGATGAGCACCGCCACCAAGAAGGTCTACATCCGCACCTTCGGTTGCCAGATGAACGAGTACGACTCGGACAAGATGGCCGATGTGCTGGGTGCAGCAGAGGGCTATGAGAAGACCGACGACCCCGAGGCTGCAGACCTCATCCTCTTCAACACCTGCAGCGTGCGCGAGAAGGCGCAGGAGAAGGTCTTCAGCGACCTCGGCCGCGTGAAGCATCTGAAGAAGAAGGGCGTGCTCATCGGCGTGGGCGGCTGCGTGGCCAGCCAGGAGGGCGCGGCCATCATCGAGCGCGCGCCGTATGTCGACCTCGTCTTCGGGCCGCAGACCCTGCACCGCCTGCCGCAGATGATTGCCGCGCGCAACGCCCAGAGCCGTCCGCAGGTCGACATCAGCTTTCCCGAAATCGAGAAGTTCGACCACCTGCCGCCGGCCAAGGTGGAAGGCGCTTCGGCCTTCGTCTCCATCATGGAAGGTTGCAGCAAGTACTGCAGCTACTGCGTGGTGCCCTACACGCGCGGCGAAGAAGTGCACCGCCCGCTGGACGACGTGCTGGCCGAGGTGGCCGGCCTGGCTGCCCAGGGCGTGAAGGAAGTGACGCTGCTGGGGCAGAACGTCAACGCCTACTGCGGTGTGATGGGCGGCACCGCCGAGATCTGCGACTTCGCGCTGCTCATCGAACTGGTGGCCGAGATTCCGGGCGTGGAACGCATTCGCTACACCACCAGCCACCCGAACGAATTCACTCAACGGCTCGTGGACGTGTACGCCCGCGTGCCCAAGCTCGTGAACCACCTGCACCTGCCGGTGCAGCATGGCAGCGACCGCATCCTGATGGCCATGAAGCGCGGCTACACCGCGATGGAATACAAGAGCACCATCCGCAAGCTGCGTGCGGTGCGCCCCGACATCAGCCTGAGCAGCGACTTCATCGTCGGCTTCCCCGGCGAAACCGAGGAAGACTTCGGCAAGATGATGAAGCTCATCGAAGACATCGGCTACGACAGCAGCTTCAGCTTCGTCTTCAGCAAGCGCCCTGGCACACCCGCCGCTGCGCTGCACGACGACGCCCCGCAGGAATTGAAACTGAAGCGACTGCAGCACTTGCAGGCCACCATCGAGCAGAACGTGCGCCGCATCAGCGCCAGCCGCGTGGGCACGGTGCAGCGCATCCTGGTGGAAGGGCCTTCGCGCAACAGCGGCAAGGCCGGCAAGCCGGGCAGCGGCAGCACCGAGCTGATGGGCCGCACCGAATGCAACCGCATCGTCAACTTCGACGGCGGCCCCAATGCTGCGCGTCTGGCCGGCCAGATGCTGGATGTGACCATCACCGAAGCCTTGCCGCACTCACTGCGCGGCGCTTTGGTGTTGAGCGAGGATGGGGTGAGCGACCCCGCTTGCAGCTCCGCTGGCAGCCCCGCTAACGACGGCCCGGCCCGAAGCCCCGCCACCACAGCGTGATCGCACACGCCAGCACCATGGCGGCATACGTGGCCATCTTGCCGTCGCGGCCGAAGACCACCAAGCCCGCCAGCGTGACGGCTGCACCGGCCAGGGCTGCAGGTACCGCCAGCCGCCTGAAGCTGACTGGCGCCAGTTCGCGCCGCCACAGCAGCTTGGCCAGCGCCGCCGTCAGCACCGCAAGTGCCAGGGCGGGCAGGAAGAGGTTGCCCAGGTGCATCAAGACGTCGAGCGGTCCCATCTTCGGTCTGCCTGTCCTTCTTGTCCGTCTTGTCGTAGCGGGCGAGGCCCGAAACCTACAATTGTGAAGTGAGCGTTTTCGCACTCGGGCTGAACCACACCACCGCGCCGCTGGACGTGCGCGGAAAACTGGCGTTTTCGCCCGAGCAGATGGCGCCGGCCCTGCACGGCCTGCGCGAACGCCTGGCTCGCGTGCTGCCCGAGGCGGCGCTGGTCAGCACCTGCAACCGCACCGAGCTTTACGTGGCCGCCTCGGCTGACAAGGCCCATGAGATGGTGCGCCCGGCCATCGCATGGCTGGCCGAACAGGGCGGCATCACCGACAGCCAGCTACTGAACCACAGTTATGTGATGGAAGACCGCCTGGCTGCGCGCCATGCCTTCCGCGTGGCCGCGGGCCTGGACAGCATGGTGCTGGGCGAACCGCAGATTCTGGGCCAGATGAAGCAGGCTGTGCGCCTGGCCGACGCAGCCGGCACCCTGGGCACCACGTTGCACCAGCTCTTCCAGCGCAGCTTTGCAGTGGCCAAGGAAGTGCGCACCTCCACCGAGATTGGCGCGCACAGCATCAGCATGGCGGCCGCCGCCGTGCGCCTGGCGGCACAGCTGTTCGAAAACCTGAACGAGATCAAGGTGCTGTTCGTCGGCGCCGGCGAGATGATCGAGCTCGTGGCCACGCACTTCGAGGCCAAGGGT
>JBBSCV010000265.1:0-5994 GCA_038249925.1 Burkholderiales bacterium | reverse complement strand
CGCGCCCAACGCGCCCATCGCGTTCATGTCGTCACGGCCTCGGCCTGCCGCGCGTCGCGGCTGGCCCACGACTTGCGCAGCCGCGCCACGACATCCAGCGAAGACATCAGGCCGTCTTCGTGGAAGCCGTAGCGCGTCCAGGCGCCGCAGAACCAGACGCCGCCCGTGCCTTGAAGTGCGGGCAGGGCGCGCTGGGCTGCGACGGCGGCACCGTCGAACACGGGGTGGCTGTACGCGAAGCGGCCGAGCACCTGGTCCTCGGCCGGCGCTTGGGCTGGGTCGGGGTTGAGCGACACCACCACGGGCTGCGCCCAGGGCAGCGGCTGAAGCAGGTTGATCAAGTAGTGCAGGCACACCGCGGCGTGTTCGCGGCCGGTGTCGGCTGCGCGCGCGTAGTTCCACGCGGCCCAGGCCAGCTTGCGCCGCGGCAGCACGGCGGTGTCGGTGTGCAGCACGGCGTGGTTGGCGTGGTAGCGCACGGCGCCCAGCACTTGGCGTTCCGACGGCGATGCATCGGCCAGCAAGGCCAGACTCTGGTCACTGTGGCAGGCCAGAACGACGTCGTCGAAGCGTTCGTTGCCGCCGTCGGTGGCCACCATCACGCCATGGCCTTCATGCGCCGGCAGACGGCGCAGGCCGCGCACAGGCGTGTTCAGCCGCGCATCTGCAATGCCGGCCAGCAGCTTGGTCACATAGTGCTTGGCGCCGCCGCGCACGGTGCGCCACTGCGGCCGGTCGGCCACCTGGATGAGGCCGTGGTTGTGGCAGAACCTGATCATCGTGCCGATGGGAAAGCGCAGCATCTGGTCGGTCGGGCAACTCCAGATGCAGCCGATCATCGGCAAGAAATACCATTCACGAAAGGCTGGGCCGAAACGCTGTTCGTCCAGGAAGTCGGCGATGGGTTGCGCGAGTTCGGCCTCGGCATTGCGAGTGGCGATGTCCGTGCACAGCTTGTTGAAGCGCAGGATGTCGCGCAGCATGAAGATGAAGCGCGGCCGCAGCAGATTGCGGCGCTGGGCGAACACGGTGTTGAGGTTGTTGCCGCTCCATTCCAGCCCCGCCTGGCGCACCTGCACCGAGAACGACATCTCGGAAGCCGCGGTCTCGACACCCAGGCGCTCGAACAAGCGCACCAGATTCGGGTAGGTGCGGTGGTTGTAGACGAGAAAGCCGGTGTCCACGCCATGCGTCACGGGCCCGTCGCGGCCGGGCAGCGTGATGTCGACCGTGTGGGTGTGGCCACCGAAGTAGCTGCCCGCCTCGAACAGCGTGACCTGGGCATCGCGCGCGAGTTCGTGCGCCGTCGCCAGGCCGCTGATGCCGGAGCCCACCACCGCGACCCGCTTCATCGGGCGCCCCTGCGGCATTCGACGCGCGCACCGCACAGGCCGCGCGAACTGCGCGGACTGCGCGGACTGCGCAAAAGCGCAGGGGCACCGCGTTTGGCGGTGCCCCTGCTTGTAAAGACTGTCGTGCGGCGCCCCGTGGCCAACGAGGGAGGGAGGAGGGAGGAGGAGAGATGCCCCAGGGTTTCAGTCAGACAAGCTGACGGACCGCACAACAGGAAAAGTGTCGTTCCGATCGGCCCTGAACCGGGCGCGACCTGCTGCGTGAGAAGCCGCCGTTGCGCGAAAGTTCCGCGCGCCGCTGATCCGCTTCGTAAAGTTGCGTTTACCGCGGGACGCGGCTGGGAACTGGATGCGCTGCACATGATGTCGAGTGTAGACTAACCAGTCACTTCTTGACCATCCAGTATTTCCCTGCCCGACACCCTGATGATCGACAGCCCCCGCCCTGCCGTGATCACTCTGTCCATCGCCGCTGTCGAACGTGACACGGGGTTGTCGAAAGACACCCTGCGCGTCTGGGAACGGCGTTACGGGTTTCCGTCTCCAGGCCGAGACGGCGTGGGAGAACGGGCCTACACGCTGGCGCAGGTGGAGAAGCTGCGCATCGTCAAACGTCTGCTCGATGCCGGCCACCGGCCGGGGCGCATCGTGCCGCTCGAGACACTGGCCTTGCAGGAGCTGGCCGACAAGACCGTGGGCCAGCCTCAACGCGGCACCGAGGTCTTGCTGGGTTCGGCCGACCTGTTGGCTCACCTAGCGCTGATCAGAAGCCACGACATGGTCGCGCTGCGCAGCGAGCTGACGCGGCTGCTGGCGCGCAACGGCGTCGCGCGCTTCGTCATCGAGGTGGTGGCGCCACTGAATGCAGCCGTGGGCGACGCGTGGATACGCGGTCAGCTTGAAATCTTCGAAGAACATGCCTATACCGAGCTGGTGCAGAGCGTGCTTCGCCAGGCGATTGCGGCCGTTCCGCTGGGCGCAGAGGCCGCCCGGCCGCGCGTGCTGCTGACGACCTTTCCCAACGAGCCGCACCAGCTCGGCCTGCTGATGGCCGAGGCGATGCTGACGCTGGAGGGCTGCCGCTGCGTGTCGCTGGGTGTGCAGACGCCGGTGTGGGACATCGCGCGCGCTGCCAGGGCCTACCGCAGCGACATCGTGGCCTTGAGTTTCAGCGGCTGCATGAATCCCAACCAGGTGGTCGACGGCCTGGGCGAGCTGGCCGCCAAGCTGCCCGCTGGCGTGTCCGTCTGGGCCGGCGGTGCCGCACCGGTCCTGCATCGGCGTGCCGTGGCAGGGGTGCAGCCGCTGTCGAACTTCGAGGAACTGGCGCTCGAACTGCAGCGCTGGCGTGCACAGCCCATTCAGGCAGTGCGGGCCTAAGGCGGCCCGGGTGGCGGTTTTGCAGGCGCATCCCTAGAATTGCGGAATGGAATCTGCCAAGCCCATGCTGTACCCCGAGCTCTTCCGGCAACTCGAAGCCGTGCGCTGGAACATGGAGCGAGACATCCCCTGGGATAGTTTCGATGCCGCCCGGCTGACCGATGAGCAGGCCCAGACGATCAAGATGAACGCGATCACGGAATGGGCGGCACTGCCGGCCACCGAGATGTTCCTGCGCGACAACCGCGACGACAGCGACTTCAGCGCTTTCATGAGCGTGTGGTTCTTCGAGGAGCAGAAGCACAGCCTGGTGTTGATGGAGTACCTGCGTCGCTTTCGCCCCGATCTCGTGCCCACGGAAGAAGAGTTGCACGCGGTGCGTTTCGAGTTCGACCCGGCGCCGGCCTTGGAAACGCTGATGATGCATTTCTGCGGCGAGATCAGGCTGAACCACTGGTACCGCCGTGCCGCCGAATGGCACAGCGAGCCCGTCATCAAGGCCATCTACGAAACCCTGGCGCGCGATGAGGCCCGCCACGGCGGCGCCTACCTGCGCTACATGAAGCGCGCGCTGCACAAGTTCGGCGACGAGGCACGCGCCGCCTTCGCGAAGATCGGCGTGCTGATGGCCAGCGCGCGCCGCACGGCACAGGCGCTGCACCCGACCAACCTGCACGTGAATGCGAAGCTGTTCCCGCGCGACACCATCCAGAGCCGCATGCCCGACCCGCAGTGGCTGGAGCAGTGGCTCGACCGCCAGATCCAGTTCGACGCCGTCTGGGAAGGCAAGGTCGTCGAGCGCATCCTGCACAACATGAGCTTGCTGATGGAGCGCAGCTTTGCCAGCGTGCAAGAGTTGAACCGCTACCGCAAGGAAGTCACCAGCGCGCTGGCCGCGCGGACCGTGCCGGCAGCCCAAGGCGCCAATCCCCAGCCCGTCTGAGCGAACGCAGGAGGCGGCGCACGCCTTCTGTTACCAGTGGATGCCCCGTCCACGTTCAGCAGGGTGCCCAAGCTGCACCTGAACCGCCAGAATGCCTTGAAGCCCGGTCGCTCCTGAGGCGGCCGGCTCGACGGGTGGTTGCCACCTGCCGCGTTGGCTTGCGCCACAGGGGGGCATTCGGTTGCAGAACGAGAAACATGCATGGGCGGCCTTGTGCCCCACATCGTGGCGCGCACCGGTGCGCACACCGGGGCGTGCACCGCGGCCCTTGGTTCAGCTGCTGGTGGGCGTCGCTGCCCTTGTTGCCTTGCCCGTCTGGGCGCAGACAGCAAGCTCGGTGCCCGCCACGGCGCCCGCCGCCGCGCCTGCTTCGATCACGGTGCTGGTGAAGGGCTTCGAGGTGCAGGGCAACACCCTGCTGACGTCCACAGCGGTGCTGCAGCGTCTGGCCCCCTTCACCGGCCGTGCCACGCTGCAGCGCCTGCGCGACGCTGCGGCCGAGGTGCAGGAGATGTACCGCGAAGCCGGCTACGGCGGCGTCGTCGCCTTCCTGCCCGAACAGCCGCTGGACGGAGCCGAAGGCGCGGGTGCCACGGTGCTGCTGCGTGTCGTCGAAGGCAAGCTCACGCGCATCGACATCACGCAGAACAAGCAGTACAGCCAGGCCAACATTCGCGCCAGCCTGCCTTCTCTGGCGCTTGGCCGCACGCCCGACGTGCGCCGCATCGACGCCGAGATCCAGCTCGCCAACGAAAACCCGGCCAAGACCGTGCAGGTGCTGCTGCAGCCCGGCGCCGAGCCCGCCACCATCGCCGCACAGGTGACGGTGGCCGAGCAGCCGGTGCAGCGTTTCACGGCGCGGCTGGACAACACCGGCCCTGAAGGCCGCGGCCGCTGGCGCGCCGCGCTGGGCTGGCAGCACGCCAATGTGCTGGGCCTGGACCATGTGTTCGCGGCCGAAGTGGCCACGGCGCCTGAAAACGCGTCGTCGGTGGCGGTTTTCAGCGCCAGCTACCGCGCGCCGCTTTACGGCCGCGGGCTGGCGGTGGATGCCTACGCGGCCTATTCCGATGTGGACGCCGGCAAGCTCGGCACGCCGGTGGGCGACCTCAGCTTTTCGGGCCAGGGCGCCATTGCCGGTGCCCGGCTCAGTGCCTATCTGCCGCGCTGGGCGAACATCGACCAGCGCCTGGTCGGCAGCCTGGAATGGCGCGAGTACCGCAACAACTGCAGCATCGAAGGTCTGCCGCAAGGCGCCTGCGGCTCGGCCGGGGCCAGCGTGGCGGTGCTGCCGCTGGGCCTGACCTACACGGCGCAAGCCGTGAGCGAGCTGCGCGCCGGTTTCAGCATCGGCCTGCACCACAACCTGGGCTCGGCCGGCCGCAACAGTGCGGCGGCCGACTTCGAGGCCGTGCGCCCGGGCAGCGAGCGCCGCTACACCCTGTTGCGCGCCTCGGCCCAGCTGGCCTTGCCGGTGCGTGAATGGGGCACCCTGGCCGCACGGCTGCAGGGCCAGCACAGCGCCAAGGCACTGGTGCCGGGTGAACTCTTCGGCGCCGGCGGTGCGCAGAGCGTGCGCGGCTTCGAAGAGCGTGAACTGGGCGGCGACAGCGGCCTGCAACTCAGCGTCGAGGCCATCAGCGACTCTTTCGGCAGCCTGCTCGGCCCGCCCGAGCTCGACCTGCGTGCGTTGCTGTTCGTTGACGCCGCCACCGTGTCCAACCGCCAGGGCGACCCCTGCCTGAAAGGGCGCAGCGAGTGCCGCCTGGGCAGTCTGGGCGTGGGACTTCGCAGCAGCTGGCAGCAATGGCAGCTGCGCCTGGACGTGGCGCGCGCCTCGACCGACGCCAGCACCACGCGCAAGGGCGATGTTCGCGCCCATTTCAGCCTGAGCACCGGGTTCTGAACTCATCCGTGCCCTGCCCCCGGTTTTCTGGAGCCACCGCCATGCGCAGCACCCTCACCCGTTTTGCACGCCGCCACCGCCTGAGCCCGCTGGCCCGCGCCGTGGCCGCCGCCAGCCTGCTGGCCGTGCCGCTGTGGCCGCACGCCAGCACCACCTTGCCCGCGGGCCTGCAGGTGGTGCAGGGCGAGGCCAGCGTGGCCACCCAGGGCGCGTTGATGACGGTGAAGAACAGCAACAACGCCATCCTGAACTGGCAAAACTTCAACATCGGGGCGGGCAGCGGCGTGCACTTCCAGCAGGCCAACGCCGCCAGCAAGGTGCTGAACCGCGTCGTGGGCCACGACCCCTCGGCCATTCTGGGCAGCCTCAGCAGCAACGGGCAGGTGTGGCTGTTGAACCCCAACGGCGTGCTG
>JBBSCV010000264.1:0-6036 GCA_038249925.1 Burkholderiales bacterium | reverse complement strand
GCATGGGTGGCGGCTTCGGCGGCAAGGAATCGCAGAGCGCGGTGTTCGCCTGCGTGGCCGCGGTGGCGGCCGCGCGGCTGGGCCGGCCCGTCAAGCTGCGCGTCGACCGCGACGACGACTTCATGATCACCGGCCGCCGCCACTGTTTCCACGTCGAGGCCGAGGTGGGCCACGACGACGAAGGCTGCCTGCTGGCCGCCGAGGCCACGCTGGTCTCGCGCGCCGGCTACTGCGCTGACTTGTCGGGCCCCGTGATGACGCGCGCGCTGTGCCACTTCGACAACGCCTACTGGCTGCCGAACGTGGCCGTGCACGGCTACAGCGGCAAGACGAACACGCAGAGCAACACCGCCTTTCGCGGCTTCGGCGGGCCGCAGGGCGCCTTCGCCATCGAGTACCTGCTGGACAGCGTGGCGCGCCGCCTGGGCCGCGATGCGTTGGATGTGCGGCGTGCCAATTTTTATGGCACGGCATCCGACAACGTCACCCCCGGACATGGAAACGGCGTGGTCACCCCATATGGGCAGACGGTTGACGACAACATCCTGCACCCGCTGGTAGCCGAACTCGAGGCCAGCAGCAGCTACCGCGCGCGCCGCGACGCCATCGATGCTTTCAACGCCATCAGCCCGGTGCTGAAGAAAGGCCTGGCGCTGACGCCGCTGAAGTTCGGCATCAGCTTCAATGTCACGCATCTGAACCAGGCCGGCGCTTTGGTGCACGTGTACACCGATGGCAGCGTGCTCGTGAACCACGGCGGCACCGAAATGGGCCAGGGCCTGAACACCAAGGTGGCCATGGTGGTGGCGCACGAACTGGGCCTGCCGCTGGCGGCGGTGCGATGTAGCGCCACCGACACGCAGAAGGTGGCCAACACCTCGGCCACCGCGGCCAGCACCGGCAGCGACCTGAACGGCAAGGCCGCGCAAGACGCCGCCGCGCAGATTCGTTCGCGCCTGGCGAACTTCATCGCCGGCCAGTGGGGCTGTGCCGAGGCCGATGTGTTGTTCGCGCACGGCCGCGTGCGTGTGCACACCGCCGCCAGCACGCAAGACGCGGCCTTCGCCGAAGTGGTGCGACTGGCCTACCTGGCCCGGGTGCAGCTGTGGAGCGACGGCTTCTACGCCACGCCCGGTCTGCACTGGAACAAGGCCGCGATGCAGGGCCGGCCCTTCTTCTACTTCGCCTATGGCGCGGCCTGCAGCGAAGTGCTGCTGGACACGCTGACGGGTGAATGGAAGCTGCTGCGCACCGACGTGCTGCACGACGCCGGCCGCAGCCTGAACCCTGCCATCGACATCGGCCAAATCGAGGGCGCCTTCATTCAAGGCATGGGCTGGCTGACGATGGAAGAACTGGTGTGGCACCCGTCTGACGGCTCGGCGCGAGCCGGCCTCTTGATGACGCATGCACCCAGCACCTACAAGATACCGACGGCCAACGACTGCCCGGCAGACTTCCGCGTCAAGCTGTTCGACCAGGAGAACCGCCACGACAGCATCCATCGCAGCAAGGCGGTGGGTGAACCGCCGCTGCTGCTGGCCTTCAGCGTGTTCTTTGCGCTGCGTGATGCGGTCTCGGCGGCGGGTGGGCACCGCACAGACCCGCCGCTGATGGCGCCGGCCACGAGTGAAGCGCTGCTGCGCGCCATCACGGCCGTGCAAGCCGCCGCTGCTGCTTGATGCAAGCGATACGCGTCGCTGCGCTGCGCTGGCAGGCCGCGGGCCGCCGGGCCGTGGTGGTGGCGGTCGGCGCCACACAAGGCAGCGTGCCCCGCGAGCGCGGCACGCGCATGCTGGTGGCGGCCGACGGGGTGCTGGGCACCATCGGCGGCGGCCACCTCGAACTGCAGGCCATCAGCGATGCGCGTGTGCTGCTGGCCAGCGGCGACGAAGGCGGCCCCGGCTGCGAGCAACGCATCGCGCTCGGCCCGAGCCTGGGCCAGTGCTGCGGCGGTGCACTCACGCTGCAGTTCACGCCGCTGGCGCAGGACAGCCCGGCTGACTGGCGCGAAGAGTCGCCACGCTTCTGGCTGCAGCTTTACGGCGCCGGGCATGTCGGCCGCGCCGTCGTTCAGCTGCTGGCCGGCCTGCCTTGCCGCGTGCAGTGGGTGGATGAACGCGAGAGCGAGTTCCCGCCCGGTGAGCTGCCGCCGCACATCGAAAGGCTTTGCGTTGAACCGGTGCAGGCCGAGGTGGCCGCGGCGCCCGCCGGCGCCTTCTTCCTCGTGTTGACGCACAGCCATGCGCTGGACCTGGCGCTCACCGAGGCCATTCTGAAGCGCGGTGATTTCGGCTGGTTCGGCCTCATCGGCTCGAAGACCAAACGCGCGCGTTTCGAACACCGCCTGCTCGAGCGTGATTTCAGCGCCGAGCAGCTGGCGCGCATGGTCTGCCCCATCGGCTTGCCGGGGCTGACTGGCAAAGAGCCCGAGGTGCTGGCGGTGTCGGTGGTGGCGCAGATGCTGCTGGCGGCGCCGGGGCGCTGACAAGCTGGCGGGCTGAAAACCGAGGCGAGGTCTCAGTCCAGCACCAGCAGCCGGCCGAAAGGCGCCACGGCGCTGGCGTGTTGCCGCTGCACCGCCCACACCACCGGCCAGCGGGGACGAAAACGGGCGGGGCCTTCCAGGTCGGTCAGCACCACGCCGATGTCGGGGCGGTGGCGGTCGGCTTCTTGCAGCAGCGGCGTGAAGTCGGTGCCACCACCGCCCTCGAATTTCAGTGCTGCCAACTTCGATTTCCCGGGCTCGCAGTGCGTGACGGCGCGCACGTGGTCGTCGCCCACCACCAGCACGAGGCCAGCTTCCAGGCGCCGCGTGATGGCGTCGATTTCGCCGGCGAAACGTGCCAGCAGGGCGTCGTCGATGCTGCCCGACACGTCCACCACCACCGCCAGGCGCGGCACGCGGCGCGCGGTGGTGAAGCCCGGCTCCCAGGGCAGGCGGTGGCCGGCGGTGTTGCGGCCCTGGTTGGCGATGTAGCTGCGCGCCGGGCGCGACCAGGAAACCCCCAGCTTGGGCGTGAGGCCGCGCGCCAGCTGCGTGCGCAGCACCTGCTGCCACGGCGTGCGCGTGCGCGGCACGTCGGCCAGCAGCGCGCGCAGCATCGAAAATTCGCCGTCGCCGGTGTGGGCGCGCAGCAGGCGTTCGCTCCATTCGCGTGCCGCTTCGGCATCGGCCTCGGGCGCTTCGCGCGTGGTTTTGCCGGGCTGCAGGTCGCGCGCGGTCTTGGCCCCCAGCGCGCGGGCGCGGGCCGAGCGCGGGCCGTCTTCGCGGGTGGCCTGCTCGTTGCCGCTGCGCTGATCACCCCCTTCGCCGCCACGCTGTTGTTGCTGGCTTTGCCCACCGCTGCGCCCGGTCTTGCGGTCATCGATGGTGCGGTACAGCCGCTCCACATCCCATTCCAGCAGCGACTTTTCCACCGGCTGCACCAGCGCCAGCGTGGCTTCCAGCAGCGTGTCCAGCAGCACCCCGCCGGCCGGCAGTTCCAGCCAGGCCAGGTGCGAAAGCGCGCTGTTCACCACGGCGTCGGCGCAGGTGTTGAAGAGCGTGAGGTCCACGTTGCCCAGCACAGCTTGCAGCGCAACGTAGCGCTGCGGGTGGCGCAGCGCGATGTGCAGCACCTCGTGGGCGACATGGCCCACCTGCTGCGGCAGCGGCAGCGTGGCGAAGCCGGCGCTGTAGCGCAGCGTGATGCCGTCGGTGGTGACGGGCGGTGCGGTGGCGGCAGGGCTTGCTTCGCCAGCGCTGACGCCGATGAAGCCGACGTCGCCTTCATCGTGGTGATGCACCCACAACGCCAGGCCACCGGTGGAAGGCGCGTACTCCACCATGCGTTGCACCGCCCGCGTGCCGCGGTGGCCGCTGGCCGGCAGCGCTTCAGCCACCGCTGTTTTCGGTCTCGCGCCGCTGGCTGTAGCGGCGGTAGGCGGCGCTGTCCATCACGGTGGCTTCCAGGCCGCTTTCCAGCGCTTTCTGGAACAGCAATTCCATCGCCAGCGTCTGCGCCTCGCGCAGCGGCAGGCCCGCTGTGGCGCCGGCGCGGTGCTGGGGCAGGGCTTCGATGATGTCCAGCGCGCGTGCCAGCGTGGGGGCTTCGGTGCAGGCCGCCAGCAGGCCGTAGAGCAGGCCGTACAGGCCGTCCAGCGTGGTGGGCAGCAGCGCCAGCGTGGCCTCGCCTGGGGCTGCGGCCAATATCTGCAGCACATCGGCACCGGCCTGCAGTTCACGCAGCACGCCGAAGAATTCAGCGGCATTCGCCGCGCCGATGCGGCCCTGCACGAAGTGGCGCCGCGCGTTGTCGCTCAGCTCAGCCTTCAGCACGTTGGACACATCCTCCCAGCCGCGGGGGCTGCTGCCCACCAGGTGGTCGGCGGCCAGCTGCGCAGCGGTGTCGTCCAGCTTGTCGGGCCGCACCTTCAGGTAGGCCATCACCTCGGGCGCCAGCTGCTGTTGCACGGCATAGGAAAGGAACGCGTCGATCACCGTCTGCACGTTGAAGTGGAACAGCCGGTCGGCCAGTGCCGTGCCCATGTCGTGGCTGACGGCGCCGTGAAAGCTCGCGTTGCCCGCAGCCACCACCAGCCAGCCCGCGGGCAGCTGGTAGTGGCCCACCTTGCGGTCGAGGATGAGCGAGTAGGCGCTGATCTGCAGGCGCTGGTCGGCCGCGGTCAATTCGTCCAGAAACAGGATGCCTGCCGGCTGTTCCGGCCCGGGCAGGAACTCGGGCGGGAACCACACCGTCTTGCCCTGCACCTCGTCGGCATAGATGGCGCCGCGAATGTCCACCGGCTCGATGGTGGTCAGCCGCAAGTCCACCAGCGGCACGCCGTGGTGGGCCGCCACCTGGCGCACGATGGACGACTTGCCGACGCCGCGTGTGCCCCACAACATGGTGGCGCGCTGGCGCAGCACCGGTTGGCTGAACTGCTCGATCAGCGCCGCCTTCGCAGCAGAAATGCTGATGGGCGGGATGTTCATCGGGTTGCCGTGCATCGTGGTCGGAAGTCTCAGGTGCTGGGGCAATGTTTCAGGAGCTGCCCGTGTTCAGGCGCGGCACGCGCCAGCTGGTCTGGCGCGGGCGTTTCGGTATCGGCGGAATCTCCACGCGCGGCAGCTCGTTCATGCAGAACAGCGCCACCATCAGGATCGGCGGCGCGTGAAAGATCAGCATGCGGAAGACCGAATCAGCGGCCAGGTCGGGTTCGAGCTTGGCGAACACCGCCGCGCCCGCAATCATCAGCGCCGCACCCAGCAGCGGCAGCATGCGCCGCCCCACCACGCCCCAGCGTGCGCCCACCCGCTGGTCATGAAAGCGTGCCGGCGGCTCGGCCAGCGTCTGCGCCAGGTGCCGCACCGCCAGCTCCAGCTTGGCCTCGGCATCGCGGCTGCGCTTGTGGCCCTCGCCGCGCAGGCGCAGGCGTGTCGTCCAGCCGGTCTGGCGCTTGACCAGCCGCGCCCAGCTCCAGCCCAGCACGGCCAGCAGGTCGTCAGGCACGGCGAGTGTTTCGCCGTCGGTGGTTTCGAGCTCGATCTCGCCCGAGATGCCTTTCACCGGGCTCAGCTTGAAGCGCAGCAGCAGGCCCTCCAGCTGCGCCGTGGCCTGGCTCATCAGCAGCGGGGCTTGCGGGTCGGGCAGGGCGCCGGGCCCGGCTTCGAACTTCAGCGTCTTGGCCACCAGCCAGCCGGTGTCGCCCTCGTCGAACAGCAGCTGCCGGTGCAGCGGTATGGCCGCCACGCGCGCCAGCAGGTCAGCGGGTGTCTCGGCTGCGGCAGGCCCGTCGGCGGTCAGCACCGCCTGCAGGCCACCGGGCAGGTGCAGCGTGCGCGTCAGGCGCATCAGGCTCGCCTTGCCCGGTGGCGGGCAATCCAGCTGCAGCACCTCTTGCAGCGCCGGCTGGCCGGGCGCTGCGGCGTGGTCTATCGGCTTGAAGCTCAGCTTGCGCGCGGCGCGGTCGCTGTGGGCCAGGTTCACGTGGCGGCCGGCACGCGTGAACGGCTCCACCAGGCTCAGAATCTCGTGATGGCTGAGCGGTGTG
>JBBSCV010000263.1:0-6041 GCA_038249925.1 Burkholderiales bacterium | reverse complement strand
GCAGACGTCCAGTACGTAGTCGATCCAAGCCACCAGCGCAGACTCGCTCAGGTTGCCGCGCCCGTCGAGGTCGCCGCGGCGGGGCTCATCTGCCGCGGCCAGGTGGGCGCAGTACCGATCCACAGTCCGCGCGAAGCCGCGCAGCGGCAACCACAGCCCGCCCTTGTAGCCCAGCGCGCTCAGCAGCGTGTGGGTGTGCAGGCGCATTACGCGCCCGTTGCCATCGGCGAAGGGGTGGATCCAGCCCAGGCGCTGGTGCGCTGCGGCCATCGCGACCAGCGTGGCCTCGCCCCGGCGCACGCCGGCATACATGGCGGCCCAGCGATTGACGCACGAAGTTGTCTGCCCTGGCGCTAAGCCTTCGATGGCCATTGCTGCGGGCGCCACGTGCTGCCCGACGCGAACCTCTCTCTGCCGAATCTGACCGGGCAAGATCTTCTTGCCCAGTCAAGCGGTCGCCCGGCGGCAGGCGAGCGAAGAGTTCGCGGTGCAGGTCGCAGACGGCGCCAAGGCTGTAAAGCGCCTTGGCGCCTGTCCCACCCTCGTAGCGCCTCTCGAGCTCGGCTTCTGCGTCGATGTGCCTGAAAGGCCCTGGCTTGATGATCAATTCGCTGCAAAATAATGCTTAAATTGATGAAGAGGCTTGAACATGCGAACCACGCTGACCATTGACGATGAACTGTTTGCCAAGGCCGTTGCCCTGGCAGAGCCGGGCCTCGAGCGCTCTGAGTTGCTCAAGGAATGCGTGAAGGCGTTCATCCAGCGGCAGACCGCCCGGCGTTTGGCGGCCTTGGGCGGGCAGGCTCCAGACATCGAATTGGCACCTCGACGACGCGGCCAAGTTCCGGCGGCATGAAGGTTTTGGTCGACACCTCCGTGTGGGTGCGGCATTTCAAGCAACGTGATGAGCAGCTGGTGGCGCTGCTGCAGGCGGGGTGGGTCGTTGGCCACCCCTACGTCGTGGTGGAAGTGGCCTGCGGCACGCCACCGCATCGCAGCGAAGTCATCGACATGCTCCGCGAGCTGGAGAGTGTTCCGGTCGCCACGGCTGATGAACTTCTGACCTTGCTTGAGCAAAGAGCCCTGTCGGGCCGAGGGTGCGGATTCGTGGACGTCAGCTTGCTTGCTTCTGCCCTGCAGAGTGACCAGACCTTGCTCTGGACCTTGGACAAGCGTTTGGAGGCCGTTGCCACCGAGTTGGGCCGTGCCTACCGACCTGCGCTTGCTTCCTGAGCCCTGCGCATCAAGAAGGCGCAGCAATAACCGGCTCGCCTGGCTCGCGTAGACCCCGTGCCCGCTAGCAGCCACCAGCTTGTCGCAGGCCGCGTGTTGGCTCTCGTCTGCGTCCAGCGAAGCCAGCAGCACCGACGTATCCAGGAGCCCGGTCACTTGCCGTGGCCCCGCCTGGCCTGGGCTTGCCGCTCGCTGCGTACGGCCGCGGCGGCGTCAAATGGCTCGCCGCTGGCCCGCAACACGGTGCGGTGGTTCTCGGTGGTCAACAGCGCCGGGTCGGGCGGCGCTTGTGGCGTGAGTTCGATGCGCTGCGCCACCACGTCCAGCATCAAGCGTGACCCGGGTTGCAGGTTGAACTGCCGCCGTACGCTCACGGGCAGAACAATGCGGCCAGCGCGGTCGATGGCAATGGGTCTACTCATGGCGAATTTGTTGGATGGAAAAATGCCAATTTAGATGAGTTGCCTTCATCCCGGCACGAGCTCGCTCGCGCAACTCGAGAACTTGCGCCGTCACGTGGCGGGCATCGGGCCGGTTGGCGAAAGAACCCTGTCTGGCCGAGGGTGCCGGTTCGTGGACGTCAGATTGAACGCATCCTGCCAAGACGACAATCGATCGACACCCTTTCCGAGTCTCTGAATGAGCCCGCGTGCCATTGCCCTTTCCGCCGCCCTGTCCGCAGCCGTTTCCTCAGCCATTGCGGCAGCCTGTCTCCCCACCCTCCTCGCCTACAACCTCAGCCCCAGCCCCACCTACCTGAACCAGGCGCTGGCCTTCGCGCTGTGGGCGGTGTTCGCGCTGGCAAGCGCCCCGCGCCAACCAGGCCGCAGCCCGTGGGCCTTGTGGGCGGCGCTGGCCACGCTGGGGCTGGCGGTGTTGTGGTCCTGGGGGCCCGGCTCCTTGCCGGCCAGCTTGGCGCTGTCAGCCCTGGCCACGCTGTTCGCTGCCGCAGTGCTGGCCGCTGCCGGCGCGGGTGCCCGCGCACGGCCCGATGCCGAAACCCTTTTCATCGCCTTCGCCTGGGCCTGGGTGGCCTGCGGTTCGCTGAACATCGCCATTGCGCTGGTGCAGGTGTTCGCGCCTTCATGGCCCGATGGTGAATGGCTGGCGGCCTCGGGCATTCCGGGTCGCGCGGTGGGCAACTTGCGGCAGCCCAACCATCTCAGCAGCCTGTTGCTGTGGCATGGCATTGCTGTGCTGGCGCTGCTGGAACTGGGCCGGTTGCGCCGCACATGGGCCGCTGTGCTGCTGGCGCTGGGTGTGTTTGCGGTGGTGCTGACGGCGTCGCGCACCGGGCTCGTCAGCGTGCTGTTGCTGGCCGGCTGGGGCCTGCTGGACCGGCGGCTCTCGCGCACCGCCCGCGTGCTGCTGCTGGCCGCGCCGCTGGTGTACGCCGCGTCGTGGCTCGGCATGGCGCAGTGGGCCACGCTCACGCAGCATGCCTTCGGCGGTGCGCAGCGCCTGGCCGAGGCCGATGTCAGCGGTTCGCGCGTGGCCATCTGGCGCGACACGCTCACGCTCATCGGACAGCAGCCCTGGGCCGGCGTGGGCTTCGGTGAATTCAACCTGGCGTGGACTTTGACGCCGCTGCCGCAGCGCCCTGTGGCCTTCTTCGACCACACGCACAACCTGCCGCTGCAACTGGCGGTGGAACTGGGCTTGCCGCTGGCCGGCTTGGTGATGGCGCTGTTGCTGTTTGCGCTGTGGTGCGGCCTGCGCGCGGCCTGGGCCACGCCTGGCGGCCTGGGCACGGCGCAGCGCTGCGCGATGCTGATGGTGCTGATGATCGGCCTGCACAGCCTGCTGGAGTACCCGCTCTGGTACAGCTATTTCCTGCTGCCGGCGGCCTGGGCCTGGGGTTATGCGCTTCAGGCAGGTGGCGGGGCCGCCAAGCCGGCAACGGCCGCAGGCTCGGTGGCGCCCCCAGCCATTGCGTCGGCAGCAGGCAGTTCGCGGCCGTTGATGGCCGCTGCAGCGGTGGTGGTTGCGGGTGCGGTGTTTTCCGTGGCTGATTACCTGCGCGTGGCCGCCATCTTCAGCAACACGCTCAGCACTGCCCCGCTGGCACAGCGGGTGGCCAGCGGCCAGCGCAGCGTGTTTTTCGCCCACCATGCCGACTACGCCGCCGTCACCGCCGGCCTGCCGGTAGCAGACCCCGCGCGTGCTTTTGACCGTGTCGTGCACTACCTGCTGGACACGCGGCTGATGATCGCCTGGGCCGATTCGTTGGCGGAACGTGGCGAAGTCGAGGCCGCCAGGCACATCGCCGGGCGGCTGCGTGAATTCCGCAAGCCCGATGCTGCGGATTTCTTCGCGGTGTGCGCGCTGCCGGCAGGGGCCGCACGGGCGGCCAGTGCGGCCAGTTCGGGTCCAGCGCCAGCAGCGGTGCAGCCCTACCAGTGTGCGCCGCCATCCACGGCGCTGGGCTGGCGCAGCTTCGCGCACCCGTAGCGCGAAGGTGCCAAAGACACTCAGTCGCCAGGCACCACGCCCACCCCGGCGGCCAGCGCGGCATCGGCCAGCGCCGCGTCCTTCGTCGCCAGCGGCAGTTGCTTGCGCAGCGCCAGTTCCAGGTAGGCAGCGTCGTAGGTGCTCAAGCCGAAGCGCAGCGCCAACGCCAGCAACTCGCCGCGCGCCACGGCATGGCGGTCGACCTCGATGGGCAACTGCGACAAGCTGGCCAGCGCCTGCTGGGCGCGTTGCGCATTCAGCCGCTGGCGCAGGCAGGCCGAGCGCAGCACGTTGGTGACTTCCAGTTCCCAGATGGCCGGCGCCCATGCCGTATCTGCCAGCAGACGTTGAGCGATGGCTTCCGTGTACGGGGTCGTTTGATCGGCAAAAAACCAGCCGGCCACGACCGAGTTGTCCAGCACGAAGGGCATGCGCAGGCCCTGCCTCAGTCGCGCCCGAACTCAGTCACTTCGCGCAACGGCGCCCCGAGCGTAGCGCCCGATCGCAGATTTTGCAGATCGGCCAGCGCTTGCGCGATGCCCTGACGCCGGGAATCGGCCTCGGCCTTGGCCTTGCGCGGGCCGCTGGCCGCTGCACCCACCAGGCGCGCCACCGCCACGCCCCGGCGGGTGATGACGAACTGCTCGCCCTGCTCGACGGCGAGCAACAGTTCGGACAGGCGCGTTTTTGCCTCGTAAACGGCAAGTTCCTTCATGGCAGACTCCGGGTTGGTGAACCTACCTCTAGATATGGTTAACCAACATTCTAAGCCGGGCCTGGCTCTGGCGCAAACCCCAGATCAAGCCTTCCACTCGCCGCTCTTGCCGCCCCGCTTTTCCAGCACGCGGATGTCCGTCATCACCATGCCGCGGTCGGCGGCCTTGCACATGTCGTAGACGGTCAGCAGCCCCACCTGCACGGCGGTCAGCGCTTCCATCTCCACGCCGGTGCGGCCCAGCGTTTCCACCTGCGCGGTGCAATGCACGGCGCTTTTCTCTCGGTCGAGTTCGAAGTCCACCGCCACGCGCGTGATGGGCAGCGGGTGGCACAGGGGTATCAACTCTGAAGTGCGCTTGGCGCCCTGAATGGCGGCGATGCGCGCAATGCCGATGACGTCGCCCTTCTTGGCCTGGCCGCTGGCAATGAGCTCGAAGGTGGCCGGCAGCATGCGGATGCTGCCCGCGGCGCGTGCCACGCGGTGGGTTTCGGCCTTGCCGGCCACGTCGACCATGTGCGCCTGCCCCTGGGCGTCGAAGTGCGTGAGCGGGCCGGGCGTGGGGCTCTGGATGGGTGAGGCGCTCATGCGGGGTTCTCTCGGGTTCACGTTCAGCAACATGGCGGTGTCATCATAGTCAGAGGGAACGTTGCCACCGGTCGTGGCTCCAATCCCGCCACCCTTGCTTTCTTCTTGCCCACCCTGCCTGCCCGCCGAGACCCGTTTGCCGACCACAGCCCCACTTCGTCGTACCGCGTCCGCCAGGCTTCCGCGCTGGCATCGCCGCCTGGCCGGTGTCATGGCCGCCATCTTGCTTTTGCCATCGCTGCACACGTCGGCCATGGCCCAGGTGCGCTTGCCGTCGCTCGGTGAAAGCGCCTCGCTCGACCTCAGTGTCGGCACCGAGCGCCGGCTGGGTGAACAGATCATGCGCGAGGCGCGGCGAGACCCCGCTTATCTCGACGACCCGGTGCTGCTGGAATATCTGCAGTCGATCTGGAACCCACTCGTGGCCGCAGCGCGCCAGGTGGGGCATATCGATGGCGACACCGACACCGCCTTCGCCTGGGAAGCTTTTCTGGTGCGCGACCGCAGCGTGAACGCGTTTGCGCTGCCGGGTGGTTATGTCGGTGCGCACCTCGGCTTGATCGCCATCACCACCACGCGCGACCAGTTCGCCAGCGTCATGGCGCACGAGCTTTCGCATGTCACGCAGCGCCACATCGCGCGCAGCATCGCGCCGCAACAGCAGGCCTCTCTGCTGGCGGTGGCCACATTGCTGCTGGGCATCATCGCGGCCAGCCGCGCCAACAACGTCGACTTGGCCAACGCCGCCATCATGGGCGGGCAGGGCGCGGCCATCCAGGCGCAGCTGAACTTCTCGCGCGACATGGAGCGTGAAGCGGACCGCATCGGCTACGGCCTGCTCAACCGCGCCGGTTTTGCGCCCGCCGGCCAGGCCCAGATGTTCGACCGCATGGACGCCGCCACGCGTTTGTCAGACAACGGCGGCTTCCCCTACCTGCGCAGCCACCCGCTCACCATCGACCGCATCAGCGAAGCGCGCAACCGCACGCTGCTCGGTGACAACCAGCCTTCGGTGCCCGATGTGCAGCACGCGCTGATGCAGATGCGCTCGCGT
>JBBSCV010000262.1:0-6079 GCA_038249925.1 Burkholderiales bacterium | reverse complement strand
GGTCTTCATGCGGCGTCTTTCATGGCAAGGACGTCATGCGGCTTTCGCTCCCTCTTTCTTGAAGAGATCACGGAACACCGGGTAAATCTGGCTGGCTTCCACCGCCTTGCGCATCGCGAAGTGGCGGTGCGCTTCCTGCAAATGCGTGTACTCGTCCCACAGGTTCTGCTCTTCTGCGGCCACCTGCACGTAGGCGAAGTAGCGCACCAGCGGCAAGATCTTATCGCTGAGAATTTCGCGGCAGCGGCCGCTGTCGTGGTGCCAGTTGTCGCCGTCGCTGGCCTGCGCGCCGTAGATGTTCCACAGCGTCGGGTCGTAACGCGCCTTGATGATTTCTTCCATCAGCACGAGCGCGCTGCTGACCACGGTGCCGCCGGTTTCACGCGCGTGGAAAAAGTTCTGCTCGTCCACCTCTTGCGCCTGCGTGTGGTGGCGAATGAAGACGAGGTCGATCTTCTCGTAGTGCCGCGTCAAAAACAGATACAGCAGGATGAAGAAGCGCTTGCTCAGTTCTTTGCGGCCTTCGTCCATGCTGCCGCTCACGTCCATTAGGCAAAACATCACCGCCTTGCTGGTCGGCACCGGCACCTTGATGCGGCTGCGGTAGCGCAAGTCGATGGGGTCGAGGTAGGGAATGCGTTCGACACGCAAACGCAGCACGCGAATCTCTTCCACCAAGGCCTGGATGGCGGCCTCGGCCACGGCGTTGTTGCCGGATGCGCCGGGCTGCATCTCTGCCTGCATCTCTGCCCGCATCTCTGCAAGGCGCTCTTCCATCGCGTGCAGTTCACGCCGCGGGCCGTTGCCCAGCGCGATGCGCCGGCCTAAAGCGCCGCGCATGCTGCGCACCACATGCAGGTTGTTAGGCGTGCCGTCGTTGCTGTACCCGGCGCGCTGGCTCTTCCACTCGGGCACATCGGCGAGTTGCGTGCGCACCAGGTGCGGCAACGCCAGGCCCTCGAAGAAGACCTGCATGAATTCTTCCTTGGAAAGCGCAAAGACGAAGTCGTCGTCACCTTCGCCGCTGTCGTTGGCCTGGCCCTTGCCCGACCCACCACCCCCGCCGCCGCCCTTGGGGCGTTCGATGCGGTCACCCTGCACGAACTCCTTGTTGCCCGGGTGCACCTGCTCACGCAGGCCACCCTGGCCGTGGCCGAAGACGGGCTCTGTCAGGTCTTTCTTCGGAATGTGGATGTCCTCGCCGCGCTGGACGTCGCTGATGCTGCGCCCGTCGATCGCACGCTTCACCGCTTCGCGGATCTGTTCCTTGTGTCGACGCAGGAAACGCTCGCGGTTGCCGATGGATTTGTTCTTGCCCGCCAGCCGACGATCAATGATTTGTTGCATGCACGGCCTCGAAGACGCAACCCAGCTTCCCGCCGCGAAACCGGCTCTGCCGGGCCGCTGGCGGACGGCCCCCTCGGGGGGTAGCGAGCGCTAGCGAGCTTGGGGGCTCCATATCTTCAGCTCGACTTGCGCACGCGCAGGTACCACTCGCACAGCAGCCGCACCTGCTTCTGCGTGTAGCCCTTGGCGACCATGCGCGTCACGAAGTCTTCGTGCTTCTTGGCCTCATCGGCGCTGGCTTTGGCATTGAAGCTGATGACGGGCAGCAACTCTTCGGTGTTGCTGAACATCTTCTTCTCGATCACGGTGCGCAGCTTTTCGTAGCTCGTCCACACCGGGTTCTTGCCCTGGTTGCCGGCGCGCGCGCGCAACACGAAGTTGACGATCTCGTTGCGGAAGTCCTTGGGGTTCGCAATGCCGGCGGGCTTTTCGATCTTCTCCAACTCGCCGTTGAGCGAGCCGCGGTCGAAGACTTCGCCGGTGTCGGTGTCGCGGTATTCGTGGTCCTGAATCCAGTAGTCGGCGTAGGTCACGTAACGGTCGAAGATGTTCTGGCCGTACTCGGAATAGCTCTCGAGATACGCGGTCTGAATCTCCTTGCCGATGAACTCGGCATAGCGCGGGGCCAGCAATTCCTTGATGTAGCCGACGAACTTGTCTTCGGTCTCCTTGGGAAACTGCTCACGCTCGATCTGCTGCTCCAGCACATACATCAAGTGCACGGGGTTGGCGGCGATCTCGGTGCTGTCGAAGTTGAAGACCTTGCTGATGATCTTGTAGGCGAAGCGCGTGGAAACACCGCTCATGCCTTCGTCGACGCCAGCGTAGTCGCGGTACTCCTGGTAGCTCTTGGCGCGCGGGTCGGTGTCCTTCAGGTTCTCGCCGTCATAGACCAGCATCTTGGAATACAGCGACGAGTTCTCGGGTTCTTTCAGACGCGTGAGCATCGCGAACTGGCTCATCATCTTCAGCGTGCCCGGCGCGCAGGTGGCCTTGGCCAGGCTGCTGTTCTTCAGCAGCTTCTCGTAGATCTTGACCTCTTCGCTGACGCGCAGGCAGTAGGGCACCTTCACGATGTAGATGCGGTCGAGGAAGGCCTCGTTGTTCTTGTTATTGCGGAAGGTCTTCCACTCACTTTCGTTGCTATGCGCCAGCACCACTCCGTCGAAGGGAATGGCACCGAAGCCTTCCGTCCCCTTGAAGTTGCCTTCCTGCGTGGCCGTCAGCAGAGGGTGCAGAACCTTGATGGGCGCCTTGAACATTTCCACGAATTCCAGCAGGCCCTGGTTGGCCAGGCACAGGCCGCCGCTGTAGCTGTAGGCGTCGGGGTCGTCCTGGCTGAAGCTTTCCAGCTTGCGGATGTCGACCTTGCCCACCAGCGAAGAGATGTCCTGGTTGTTCTCGTCACCCGGCTCGGTTTTGCTGATGCCCACCTGCTTGAGGATGCTGGGGTGGCGCTTGACGACCTTGAACTTGCGGATGTCGCCACCGAACTCTTCCAGCCGCTTCACCGCCCAGGGGCTCAAGATGCGGTTGAGGTAGCGCCTTGGGATGCCGTATTCGCTTTCGAGAATGGGGCCGTCCTCGACGGCGTCGAACAAACCCAGCGGGCTCTCGTTCACCGGGCTGCCCTTGATGGCGTAGAAAGGCACTTCCTGCATCAGCTGCTTCAGCCTTTCGGCGATGCTGCTCTTGCCGCCACCCACCGGGCCCAGCAGGTAGAGGATCTGCTTCTTTTCTTCCAGCCCTTGCGCGGCGTGGCGGAAGTAGCTCACCACCTGTTCGATGGCGTCTTCCATGCCATAGAACTCGGCAAAAGCCGGGTAGACCTTGATCACCTTGTTGGCGAACAAACGGCTCAGCCGCGGGTCGTTGCGCGTGTCCACCGTGGTGGGTTCACCGATGGCCCGAAGCATGCGCTCGGCCGCGGTGGCATAGGCGAGCGGGTTGCGCTTGCACTCGCTCAAGTAGTCCTCGAGCGAGATCTCTTCTTCGCGGGTGCGCTCGTAGCGAGCTGCGAAACTGCTGATCACGTCCATGCGGCCTCCGGTGTTCGCAGGCGCAGCGAGATGGACCCACCCATCTCCGGCCGCACCTGGGAAGTTCTGATGAAGTCCCGGCTGTACGGGCCCAGGCTCCATCAGAGCTTTCCTTGTCACCGGCGCCCTTCAGTCGCCGCACTGCCGTGTGAAGTCAGCTTGGATCATTCTGCGCCCGGCCTGCGCTCGAAGAACAAGCTCTTTTCGATGCCAATTCACGCCGACAGGCCTTTGCCCAACCCACGCACTGGGCATTGCAAGAGGCATGCCTTGCCGACCCCTTGATTCGGTGTGTTTCGGTCAGGCCTGGTGTTCAACGCAGCAAGGGCCTTGCCGGCTGACCTGCGCCAGCACGCGCACCGCGATGGAGTTGCCGCGTGCGCCAAAGGTTCCGGGCGGTACCATGCCGCAACAGCCGAGCCCTTCTGCACGGCGTGCTCACAAGCTGCCTGCGATGAACCGGAACCTCTGGCTGCTGACGGTATGTCAGGCGCTTTTCCTCGTCAACAACGTCACCTTCATCGCCATCAACGGGCTGGTGGGTTTGTCGCTGGCGCCGCTGGGCTGGATGGCCACTTTGCCGGTGACGGGCTACGTGGTGGGCGCGGCGCTGTCGGCGATGCCGGTTTCGCGGCTGCAGGCGCGCGTGGGGCGCAAGCGCTCGTTCCAGGCCGGGCTGCTGGTGGCCATGGTGTCGGCGGCGGGCTGTGCGCTGGCGGTGTCGCTGCAGAGCTTCTGGTTGCTCTTGGCATCGACGCTGGTGGCCGGCTTCTACAGTGCCAATGGCGCGCTCTACCGCTTCGCAGGCGCCGAACTGGTGGCGCCGGCCTTCAAGGAACGTGCCTTGTCGATGGTGCTGGCCGGTGGCATTGCAGGCGCCTTCATCGGGCCCAACCTGGCGAGCGCCACACGAAGCTGGCTGCCGCTGCCGTTTGCCGGTGCCTACCTGTCGCTGGTGGGCGTGGCAGCTGTCGCGCTGGTGGTGCTGAGCTTCATCCGCTTTCCGGCCCACGTGCCGCCGCTGCCCGGCGCAGCGATGGGCCGGCCCACGAGTGAACTGCTGCGCCAGCCGGTGTTTGCGGTGGCTGTCATCGGCGCGGCGCTGGGCTACGGCGTCATGAACCTGCTGATGGCGGCCACGCCCATTGCCATGCAGCAATGCCAGCACCCCTTCAGCAGCGCGGCGCTGGTGCTCGAATGGCATGTGCTGGGCATGTTCGTGCCGAGCTTCTTCACCGGCCATCTCATCAAGCGGTTCGGGGCGCTGCCCATCATGTTCGTCGGCGGCGTGCTGAACCTGGTGTGCGTGGCGGTGGCGCTGTCGGGGGTGGACGTGATGCAGTTCCTGGTGGCGCTGTTCGCTTTAGGCGTGGGCTGGAACTTCCTCTACACCGGGGGCAGCACGCTGCTGACGCGGGCCTATCGGCCCGAAGAGAAAAACCGCGCCCAGGGCCTGATGGACACCACGGTGTTCTGGACCATGGCGCTGAGCTCCTTCGCATCGGGCGCGCTGGTCACCACGCAGGGCTGGACGCTTCTGAATTTGGGTTCACTGGTGCCGATTGCTGCCGTGATGGCTGCGGTGGTGTGGTTGGGTCTGCAGCAAAGGCGGGCAGCGCTGCCGGCTTGAAAGAGCAGCAGGCCACAGCGACAGGCCTGTTGCACGCCAACCGCTCAAGGCTCGCTGGCGCCCAGCTTTTCCAGCAAACCGTTCAGCTCTTCCAGCGAGCCGAAGCCGATGGCTATTTCGCCCTGCTCGCCATGCGCGGTGCGCTTCAGCACTCGAATGTCGACACTGGCCGTCAGCAAGTCGGCCAGCCGCTCTTCCAGCCGCAGCAGGTCGCGCGGCTTGGGCGGTTTGGCGCGCGCGCTGCGCCCCTCGCGGCCCGGCATCTGCCGCGCCACCAGGCGTTCAGCCTCGCGCACACTCAGCTTCTTGGCGCTGATCTCGTGGCCGGCCATCACCTGCTCGGCCGCCGGCAGTGCCAGCAGCGCCCGGGCGTGGCCCATGTCCAGGTCGCCGGCCAGCAGCATTTGCTGCACCGGTTCGGCCAGCTGCAACAGGCGCAGCAGGTTGCTGGCGGCGCTGCGTGAACGGCCCACCGCCTGCGCGGCTTGTTCGTGCGTGAGCTGGAATTCGCTCACCAGGCGCTGCAGGCCCTGCGCCTCTTCCAGCGGGTTCAGGTCTTCGCGCTGGATGTTTTCGATCAGCGCCATCACCGCAGCGGCTTCGTCGGGCACCGCCTTCACGAGCACCGGCACCGCATCCAGCCCGGCCAGCTTGGCGGCGCGGAAGCGGCGTTCGCCGGCGATGATCTCGTACAGCCCGGCTTCAGCCAACGGACGCACCAGGATGGGCTGCATCACGCCCTGGCTCTTGATGCTTTCTGCCAGCTCGTAGAGCGAGCCTTCGTCCATGCGCGTTCGCGGCTGGTACCTGCCGGCACGCAAACGGTTCAGCAGCAGGCTGGTCGGCAAGGCGGCATCAGCCGAGGTCTCGGCCACCTTGGGGCCGAGCAAGGCCTCCAGGCCCATGCCCAGGCCCTTGTATTTTTTGGTCACCATCGGCGGATTGTCATGCAGCGCCTACCCTTGGCAGCCCGACTGACCTCGGTGGCGCAGAAGCTCCCGGGCCGGATGACGCGGCTGCTCCGGCTGTTCACGAATTGCCGACGCCGAGCGCTTGCAGGCGC
>JBBSCV010000261.1:0-6094 GCA_038249925.1 Burkholderiales bacterium | reverse complement strand
GCGCGCAACAACCACTTGGGTGCGTGTCCGAGAGCTCGGCGGGGGGTGTTCCGGGGGGTGTTCTGGGAGAAAAAAGGGCGTTTGAAAAGCCTATCCCCAACGGCCCTTTCAAGCGGCATGTCTTCGGCCCCGCTGGGAAGGGCATGCTCACTCTGAGGCGGTTCACGGGAACGCTCCGGATTGGCTGAGCGGCTTGCGCCCGTGCAGGCACCGCCGACAGCAATGCTTCTTTGCACAAGGCACACGCGGCGGCGGCAAGGTCGGTGGCATGCTGGCGCCCATGCTGAACCGTCGTCAAACCCTGCTTGCCGTGCTGCTGGCGACGCCCGTGGCCGGCTGCGGCCAAGCACCGATTCGCAAGTCGCTGCGCAGCCGGCGCGCACCCGAAGCCACCCTGGCCAGCGACATGCGCTGGACCGACGCCAGCCGCCAGCGCACCTTGCCGCTGCGCCTGCGCCTACCCTCCGGTGACAGCCAAGACAGCGGCCCGGTGCCGCTGGTGCTGTTCAGCCATGGCCTGGGCGGCAGCGTGGACGCGGGCACCCTCTGGGCGCAGGCCTGGGCCGACGCAGGCATTGCCACCTTGCACCTGCAGCACCCGGGCAGCGACACCGAATTGCTGCGCGCGGAAGGCCCGGCGGCCCTGCGCCGCGCCGCCAACGCCGAGCAACTGATGCAGCGCGCGCTGGACGTGCGCTTCGTGCTGGACGAGCTTCAGCGCCGCGCCGCCGAGCTGCCCCGGCTGCGTCTGGACGCCGTGGGCCTGGCCGGCCACTCCTATGGCGCCCACACCACGCTGGCCGTCGCCGGCCAGAACTACCCCGGTGGCCGCCAGGCGCCCCTGGCAGACACCCGGCTGCGCGCCTTTGCTGCGTTCAGCCCGTCGCCAGGGCAAGGCATGCGTCAGACCGCCGGGCCGGGGGCTTTTGCCGGCATCACCCGCCCGGTGTTGTGCCTCACCGGCAGCCTGGACACCGACCCCTTCGCGCCTGAAGGCGATGAGCGCGGCCGCAACGGCCTGTACCGCCGCCAGGTGTACGACGGCCTGCCGTCACTCCAGACAGGCGCCAAGGCCGAGTTGTGGCTGGAAGCCGCCGACCACATGAGCTTTGGCGGCCAGGACCGCGCCAGCCTGGGCCGCCTGGGCCGCCCCCGCGACCCCGCCACCGATCAACAAGGCCCGCGCCACCGATCGCTGATCACCGCCACCAGCACCGACTGGTGGCGCGCCCACCTGATGGGCGACAGCGCCGCCCGCCAGCGCCTGGCACAAGCCCCGCAGGGCCTGGGGCCGCTAGACCAATGGCGCAGGGCCTGAGCGGGTTCGGGCAGCGCCCGGGTTGGCCGGCGGCCCTGACGGCAAAGTTTTCCCCGAGGCGCCCCGAAACGAGCCCAGCAGCTGTGAACGGAGCGCGAGAAAGCGCGCCTGCCCGCGCAGGCTGTCGCAGGCCGGATCGACGGGCAGACACAGCAGGTTGCCGTCGCGTTCGTGCAGCGCCCGCTCCAGCAGCGTCAGCGCCGTATCGGGCTCGCCCAGCAGCATTTCGGCCATCGCCAGCTGGTAGGGGCTGAGGTAGCGGCCCGACCAGGCCTGCTGCAGCTCATGCAGCCTGCGTCGAGCCGCAGGCTGCTGGCCCAGCGCGGCCAGCGCCCAGGCCTGCCCGCAAGCGCCGATGCTGTGCTGCGGGTGCTTCTCGGCCACCGCCCGGTACTGCACCAGCGCCGAGTCGGGTTCGCCGCGGCACAAGGCCACATAGGCCAGCAGGCTGGCGCCCAGCAGGTTGTCGGGGCTGATGTCGAGCAAGGCCTGCAGCAGGTCCTCGGCTTCGTCCCACTGCCGGCGGTACAGCGCCAGCAGCCCCTCGTGGGCGCGCAGACTCAGGCTCAACGCATCCAAGCGGCGCGCCTGCGTCAGCTCGGCCTGGGCACCGGCAAAGTCGGCGCGCATCATCAGCGACAGCGCCAGTGCGTGATGCACATAGGCCGAATCGGGCGCTGCGTGGCGTGCGCGCTGGAACAAACCGCGTGCGGTCGGCCAGTTGAAGTCGAAGCGGTGCGTCAGCTGCGCTGCCAGCACCAGGGCCTCGGCCTGCAGGGGCTGCAGCAACAAGGCCTGGTGGACGGCGGCCAGGGCCAGACCCACGCCAGGTTGAGGCGGCTCCACGCAATAGGCCACCAACTGCAGATGCGCACGCGCCACACCGGCGTGGGCGGCGGCAGCGCCGGGCGCGAGCTGGGCTGCGGCCTCGAAGCGCTCCAGCGCCTTGCGCCAATCCGCCGCCGCGACGCCTTGCCGCAGCAAGAACCCGCCACGCTCGATCAGGTCGGCGGCGCGCGCCTGCAAATCGTCTTGCGGCGGTCGCAGCACCCACTGCGGTCGGTAGCTGCCCTTGGGCAGGCTGATCACCCAGCGCCCCGCCACGCCGGTGGCGTAGTGCTGGTGCAGTCGATCGCGCAGGCGCCGCGCTTCGACGCGCACGATGCTGTCGCGGCGCGGGTCGAAGCTGGCAGCGCTGCGCTGAAAGACCTCGATGCCCAGCAGCGATTCCTTCAGCGTCGCCGTTTCGCCGGCCAGCGTGCGCTCCACCAGGTGGCGCAGAAGTCGTTGGTGCGCGCTGGCGCCGGCAAACGAGGGCGAGGCCAGTACCCGTTCCAGTTCGTCGAGCATGGCCGCCGCTGGCGGCTGCGGCGGGCCGTCTCCTTCGCTGGCGAGCGGGCTGCTGGGGTTCATGGAAGCAGGCACCGTCAAGCGACTCTCCTGGCCCGGGTTTGGGCGCGGTTCAGGATGTCACTCCCTCGTCACCTGTCCGAACGCGCACGCCGCCAGGGGCAACGCGACACTGCAAGGCCACCACCCAGTCGTCTGAAGGAGTTCCGTGATGCCCCATCTGCGCCAGTATGCAGCCGCATTGAGCCTGGCCCTGTCCTGCGTTGCGGGTCAGGCCACCGTGCTGATCGACGACTTCAGCGATGCCAGCAACACCACCCTGTTCAACGGCGGTCTCTTCGAGAGCACCGGCGTGCAGGGCGGCTCGATGATCGGCGGCGGCCGCTTCACCGGGATGCTGTGCTATTTCGACTGCTATGTGAACTTCCCCTTTGTATCCACGCTGACCGTCGGTGGCGGCACGCTGGCCGTGACGCCCCCGCCCGACGGCCTGGCCACCACACGCGTGCTGTGGGGCAACACCAGCAGCAACAACAACGTCTTTCCGTTTGCTTCGCTCAGCCTGGACTTGAGCGCCGAAACAGCCTTTGAGCTGCACTTCGGCGCCATCAGCGGCGGCAGCCTGCTGGTGCAGTTTGTCGTCGTGAGCGAAGGCGGCCTGTCGGTCTTCAGCCCCGTGCCCAACAAGCCCGGTGTGGTACTGCTCAGCGGTGCCGCGCAGACCTTGACACTGCCCTTCAGCAGCTTCGTCGGCGTGGCCGACTTTTCGAGCATCAAGGGTCTGGGCCTGGTGCTGGGCGGCAACAACGGCGCCGGCACCGAGGCGGCCCGGGCCAGCTTTGTGCTCGACACGGTGCTGGCCGTGCCTGAGGCGGGCACCGGTCCGATGCTGGCCTTGGGGCTGCTGGGTCTGGGTGCAGCGCTGCGGCGCCGCAGGGTCAGCGCCGCATGAAACCCGCCGCATGAAACCTGAGGCCTAAAGCCGACGGTGCGCCAGCGCCGGCAGCTGCGCCCGCACCTGCGCGATGCGCCCGGTGTCGATCTGCGCCAGCGCCATGCCTTCGCCTTCTTCGCACACGGCCAGGACTTCGCCCCAGGGGTCGACCACCATGCTGTGGCCCCAGGTGCGGCGGCCGTTCTCGTGCGTGCCGCCCTGTGCAGAGGCCAGCACGTAAGACTGGTTTTCCACGGCCCGGGCACGCAGCAGCAGCTCCCAGTGGTCGCGCCCTGTCGTGTAGGTGAAGGCCGCGGGCACACACAGCAGGTCGCAGGGCGGCGCCATGAGAGCACGGTAAAGCTCGGGGAAGCGCAGGTCGTAGCAGATGCTCAGGCCCACGCGCAAACCGCCCGCCTGCACGGCCACCGGGCCGCTGCCGGCCTGCAGGGTGCGGCCTTCGTCGTAGCTCTCGCGGCCGTTGTCGAAGGCAAAGAGGTGGACCTTGTCGTAGTGCCCGGCTTCGCTGCCGTCCGGCCCGTAGACCACGCAGCGGTTGAGCACGCGGTCCCGCCCGGTGGTCTTCACGGGCAGCGTGCCGCCCACCAGCCACACGCCGTGCCGGGCCGCCGTGGCCGACAGGAAACCCTGCACCGTGCCTTCGGAGCGGTCCCCCGGCGCCTCGGCCAGGGCCAGCTTGTCGGCGTCGCGGTGGCCCATCAGGCAGAAGTACTCCGGCAGGGCCACCAGTGCAGCGCCGGCCTCGGCGGCCTGGCGCACCAGCCGGGCGGCGGTGTCGAGGTTGCGGGCCACGTCGGGCGTGGAAACCATCTGCAGGGCAGCGATCTTCATCGAGCCATTGTGCGCCGTGAGTGCGCCGTGATGCCCCAGGGGCCGCCTGGGCGATGCAATCGGCACTACGCTCCGGGCGTAAACGCTGCCTGGCAGCCGCGACGAGCGGCCGACAATCCGGAATGTCTTCAAAGCGCCCAGAGGCCGATCCCTTCTGCCAGCCGCCCCCCGAGGGGATGAGTCAACTCGGAAGCGGCCTCCAGCCGCCTCTGGCCGATGCCGCGCACAGCCGCTTCGTCCAGCGCGTGCGCCGCCGCTATGGCAGCGAGCTGGCCCGCTTGCCGCCCGGCCTGCCCGGCCCGCGCGACATCCACGGGCTCGTGAGTCTGCTGATCGAGGGCGGGCGTGACCTGCCGTCTGCGCTGCGCGTGGCCCGCCATCTCGTGATCGAACGCCTGGCGGTGCTGGACATCGAACAGGCGGCGCCGCTGGACGCCATCACCGGTGCCATGACCCATCTGGCCGAGGCCACGCTGGAGCTGGCCCTGGCCAGCGCGCAGGCCGAGGCCGATGCGCGCCACGGCCCGCCGCTGCGGCAGGACGGCAGCCGCTGCGACTTCTGGATCGTCGGCATGGGCAAGCTCGGCGCGCGCGAGCTCAACGTGTCGTCCGACATCGACCTGATCTACGTCTACGAAGATGACGGAGATGGCGACGGCCAGACCGCCGGGCCGCGCCCGGTGTCCTTCCACGAGTATTTCAGCCTCGTCGCCAAGCGGCTGTACGCGCTGATCGGCGAGACCACCGACGACGGCTTCGTCTTCCGTGTCGACCTGGCGCTGCGGCCCAACGGCAACTCGGGTCCGGCGGCGTGCAGCCTGGGCATGCTGGAGGAGTACTTCCAGGTGCAGGGCCGCGAGTGGGAACGCTTCGCCTGGCTGAAGAGCCGTGTCGTGGCGCCGCGCGCGGCCGTGACCAGCGGCCGCGCGCTGGCGCTGCGCGCGCTGGTGACGCCCTTCGTCTACCGCCGCTACCTCGACTACGGCGTGTTCGAGGCCCTGCGCCAGCTGCACCGCAAGATCCGCGACGAGGCCCAACGCCGCGCCGCCGGCCGACCCGAGCGTGCCAACGACGTGAAGCTGTCGCGCGGCGGCATCCGCGAGATCGAATTCACCGTGCAGCTGATGCTGGTGGTGCGCGGCGGCCAGTTCCCCGAAATCCGCACCCGCAGCACCCTGCGCGGCCTGCAGCGGCTGGTGTCGCGCGGCCTCATGAAGGCGCATACCGCCGAGCGACTGGCCGCGGGTTATGTGTTCCTGCGCCAGGTGGAGCACCGCATCCAGTTCCTGGACGACCAGCAGACCCATCTGCTGCCCACCGCCGACGAGGATTTGCTGTGGATTGCCCACAGCCTGGGGCTGAGCTGCCAGCCCCAGGCCTGCGAGCTGTTGCAACGGCTGGGCGAAGTGCGCGAACTCGTCGCGGCCGAGTTCGACGCCCTGCTGCACGAAAGCCAGGGCGGTGTCGACGCCAACGGCAGCGCGCGCAAGGGCTGTGGCGGCTGAGTCCGCGGTTGGCGCCGACCTGCCGCAGTTCGTGAAGGACGAGTTCGACGCCTTCCTCGAATGCGGCATCCTGGCCCACGGCTTCCTGAGGCTGCGCTGCGGTGACTGCGGCCACGACAAGCTCGTGGCTTTCAG
>JBBSCV010000260.1:0-6096 GCA_038249925.1 Burkholderiales bacterium | reverse complement strand
CGCGCTGAGCCCGGCGACGACGAAGAAGGCAGCGGTCCCAGCGAGCCCGCAGGCGCGCCGCCCCAGAGCTTGCGAAGGCGGTCCAGCTCCACGTCGTAGAGCTTGTTGATACGGTCGAGCTCGGCGTCCTGATTCGCCGCGGCCCCGCGCTGGGCTTCCACCGCAGCCTCGTTGGCGTCTTGCTGCGCGCGCAGCTTGGGCGGCAGCTGGCGACCCTGGTAGAACTCGGCCTCGTCCCGCAGCGGCTTGCGCTCGGCCGCGAGTTCACGCAGCCGTACCTCGGTGGCTTTCATCGCCAGACGAACGGTGTCGAGTGCGGCCTCGCGCGCACGACCGTGAGCCGCTTCGGTGGGAAAGCGCGCCACCAGGTTGCGGTCCCGGCGCACAGCGTCTGCTGCGGCGGCCCTGATCTCCTTCTGGGCGCGCTCACGCGCTTCCTTCTCGGCGCGCTCTTCGGCTGTCAAGGTGGGCGGGACGACAGCACGCAAAGAGCCGTCGCGGTTCAGGATTTGCTGTTCCTTGCCCGCACATTCGGCGATGGGACGGTCAGCCGTGAGTCGGCGGCCCTTGTCGTCGATGCAGGTGTAGATGCCCGTGACAGGCTGTGCAGACGCCTGCGCAGCCGCTTCGAGCACAACGCCCGTCATGATGGGAACCAGGCAGGCCACGGATAAAAAGCGCCGGGCCGGCGGCCGGACATTGAGACGCGACATTCAGACTCCGTAACGGTCTCGATAGGCCTGCACCGAGCCGGCGTGGGCACTCCATGGCGTATCGGCATTGCCGCGCAGATATTGAAGCATGTCATCCAGGGTCGCAATCGATGCCACGCCCAGTTTCAATTCATCTGAAACGTACTGCACCGCGCTCCACGGCACTTCCTGGCCGCCTTCGCCGGTGGCCCGCTCCTGGCGGTCGAGTGCGATGGCCACGCCCACGGGCTGCGCGCCTGCCGCACTGATGATGCCGATGGATTCACGCACTGAGGTGCCTGCAGAAATGACGTCATCGATGATGAGAACGCGCCCGGAGAGCTTCGCGCCGACAAGCGTGCCGCCTTCGCCGTGGTCCTTCGCTTCTTTGCGGTTGTAGGCGAAGGGCACATTGCGGCCCCGGCGCGCCAGTTCCACCGCCAACGCCGCCGCCAGGGTGATGCCCTTGTAGGCGGGGCCGAAGACCATGTCGAACACGAGCTCGCTCGTCATCAGACGCCGTGCATAGAATTCCGCCAGGCGGCCCAGTTTGGCGCCGTCGTCGAAGAGACCGGCGTTGAAGAAGTAGGGCGAGAGCCGCCCCGCCTTCGTCTTGAACTCCCCGAAGCGCAGCACGCCCGACTGCAGCGCGAAGGCCACGAATTCCTGTGCCAACCGGGGGTCGGCAGCGTTGCGCATGGTCATCAAATGGGGTGGGCTTTGAGTTTGCGAATGATCTCGCTGAACGTGAACGGCATCCGTTCAGCTGCAAGCAAAGGCCTGCTGGCCTGGGCTGAAACTGCGGGTGTTGATTGTATGGGCGTGCAGGAGCTCAAGGCCCAGCACTGCGACCTCGAGGGCAAGCTCGAAAACATCGCCGGGTTGCAAGGCCACTTCCACTGCGCCGAGAAAAAAGGCTATTCCGGCGTGGGGCTCTACCTGAAGAAGGCACCCAGCGAAGTCATCACCGGTTTCGGCAGCCCCGAGTTCGACGCCGAAGGCCGCTGGCTGGAGGCGCGTTACGACACCGCCAAGCGCAAGCTTTCCGTCATCAGCTGCTACTTCCCCAGCGGCAGCAGCAGCGAAGAACGCCAGCAAGCCAAGTTCCGTTTCCTGGCGCTGATCTACCCGCATTTGCTGCGCCTGCGACGGGAGCGAGAGTTCATCCTGATGGGCGACGTGAACATCGCCCATCACGCCATCGACCTGAAAAACTGGCGCAGCAACCAGAAGAACAGCGGCTTCCTGCCCGAAGAGCGCGAGTGGATGACGAAACTGCTCACGGAATGCGGCCTGGTGGACGTGTTTCGCAGCTTGAACACACAGCCCGACCAGTACACCTGGTGGAGCAACCGCGGCCAGGCCTGGGCCAACAACGTGGGTTGGCGCATCGACTACCACTTGGCGACGCCTGGCATCGCGGCGACTGCCAGGCGCGAGGCCATCTACCTGGCGCAACGCTTCTCCGACCATGCTCCGTTGATCGTCGACTACGACTTGAAGCTCTGAGCGCGGCCGAGGTGGGAAGAGTTTCGTGACGGTATGGCCTTGCGGCGTTGTGTATCGTGATTCGGAAAGGTTATGTCACCTGGCGCCAGTTTCTTTGCTCGACTCAAACCAAGAATGAACCCACCCCTTTCTGAACCGTCCCGCCGGGCGCCGCGCTGGCTCAAATGGCCGCTCAACCTGCTTGCGCTCGGGGTCGTGGCTGCGCTGCTGTGGCAGCAGCTGCCCGGCGCCGCTTACGTGACCGACCTGTCGCGTATCGGCGCCGGGCGCGCGACACTCGTGCTGGCCCAGGACAGCAACTACGTCGGCGGCGCCGAGGTGATGGAGCTGATGAACGGCATCCGTGCCGACTATGCAGGGCGCGTCGAGTTCCTGGTGGCTCACCTGGCGATGGCCGACGCGCAGGCGTTTGCCGAGCGTCATGCCGCGCGCGACGGCACCGTGCTCTTGTTTGCCGGCGACGGACGCCGCGTGGGTGTGCTGCACCATCCGCGCAGCCAAGATGAATTGCGCCGCGCGCTGGCCGAAGCCTTCGGCGATTGAGCGCCTATCGAACCCACTCAAGCTCTGATCATGCAAGGCAATGCCGGCAACTTGCGCACCCCCGACGGCATCACGCTGCACCTGCGTCGCTGGCCCGCCGATGAAAGCTCGGAGCCTGCCCACGGCACGGTGCAGATCGTGCATGGCCTGGGTGAACACATCGGCCGCTACTCGGCGCTGGCGCTGGCCTTGAACCAGGCCGGCTGGCATGTCGCCGGCCACGACCAGCGCGGCCACGGCCTGAGCACCGGGCCGCGAGGCGACATGGGGCAACCACTGGCGCTGCTGACCGACCTTTCCGCGGTGATGGACCACCTGCGCGGCGCCGGCCGGCACTTGCTGCTGGGCCACAGCATGGGCGGGCTGGTGGCGGCGCGCTTCGTCGCCGAGAACCTGGCCGGCAACGCGCGCCGCTGGGCGCGTGAGGTCGACGGCCTGATGCTTTCTTCCCCAGCCTTCGACACAGGGCTCAAGCTGCGGCAACGTGCGCTGCTGAGCCTGCTGAAGCCGCTGGTGCCGGCACTGCAGCTGGGCAATGGGCTGGAGGCCGAGTGGATCAGCCGCGACCCCGAGGTGGTGCGCGCCTACAGCGCCGACCCGCTGGTGCACGACCGCGTGACACCGCGGCTGGTGCGTTTCATCGTCGATGAGGGCCGGCTCGTGCTGCGCCGTGCGCCGCGCTGGCGCACGCCCACGTTGCTGATGTGGGCCGGAGCCGACCGCTGCGTGGCGCCGGCCGGCAGCGCAGCCTTCGCCGCAGCCGCGCCGAGCGCGGTGCTGACGAGCCATGAACTGCCCGGCCTCTTCCACGAGATCTTCAACGAGCCCGAGCGCGAACAGGTCATCCAACACCTGCTGCACTGGCTGCAACGCCTCCAGGGGCAGGCCTAAACTCAGCCCCCTTGTCCACGCCTGCGCGGAGCCTGCCCATGAATGCCCCCATTCGCCCTGAAGAAGCCGCTGCCGTACGGGCACTTGCCGCCTCTGCCGACGAAGCCTGGGACCAGCGCATCGTGCCGGCGCTCACCGAGTACATCGCGGTGCCGGCGAAGAGCCCGATGTTCGATGCCGACTGGGCCAAGAACGGGTTTGTGGACCGCGTCGTGCGCGACGCCGCAGCCTGGGTCGAAGGCCGCAAGCTGCCGGGCCTGAAGCTGGAAGTCATCCGACTGGAAGGCCGCACGCCGGTCATCTTCTTCGAACTGCCGGCCAGCGGGGGCCACGAAAGCCGACCGGCCAGTGGCGACACGGTGCTGCTCTACGGCCACCTCGACAAGCAACCCGAGTTCAACGGCTGGCGCAAGGACCTCGGCCCGTGGACGCCGAAGTACGAAAACGGCCTGCTCTACGGCCGCGGCGGCGCTGATGACGGTTATGCCGTCTATGCCGCCGTCACCGCGCTGGAATCGCTGCAGGCGCAAGGGCTGCCGCACCCGCGGTGCGTGGGTTTGATCGAAAGCTGCGAGGAAAGCGGCAGTTTCGACCTGCCGGCGTATCTTGCGGTGCTGGGCACGCGGCTGGGCAACGTCAGCCTGGTGGTGTGTCTCGACAGCGGCGCCGGCAACTACGACCAACTTTGGCTGACAACCAGCCTGCGCGGCATGGTCAGCGGCGTTCTGAAGGTCGAAATCCTGACCGAAGGCATCCACAGCGGCGACGCTTCGGGCCTGGTGCCCAGCAGCTTCCGCGTGCTGCGCCACGTGCTGGACCGTCTAGAGGACAGCCAGACCGGCCGCCTGCTGCCTGAGAGCTTTCATTGCCAGTTGCCGGCGGCACGGCTGGAGCAAGCGCGAGCCACCGCCGCCATCCTCGGTGACGAGGTGTGGAAGCGCATGCCGTGGGCCTGCGGGGCGGATGGCGGGGCCGTGCTGCCCACCACCACCGACGCCGTCGAAGGTCTGCTCAACCGCACCTGGCGGCCCACGCTCAGCGTCACGGGCGTCGACGGCTTCCCCGAGTTGAAGAGCGCCGGCAACGTGCTGCGCCCCTGGACGGCCTTCAAGCTGTCGCTGCGCTTGCCGCCGCTGGTGGACGGCAACGCCGCCAGCCTGGCGTTGAAGACGCTGCTGGAAGACAACGCGCCCTACAACGCCAAGGTCACCTTCCACCCCGACGGGCGCGCCGGCGCCTTGGGTGCCACCGGGTGGAACGCGCCTGAACTGGCGCCCTGGCTCGACGACGTGATGAACCGCGCATCCAAAGCGCACTTCGGTGCGCCGGTGGGCTACATCGGGCAGGGCGGCACGATTCCGCTGATGAGCATGCTGCAGAAAGGATTCCCGCAGGCACAAATGATGGTCTGCGGTGTCTTGGGCCCGAAAAGTAATGCCCACGGTCCCAATGAATTCCTGCATGTGCCTTACGGCAAGAAGCTCACGGCTTCTGTGGCGCAGGTCATCAGCGCCTGCCCTTGAAAGAAGCGTGATCGACATGCCCCCGCGCTCGGGGGGTTCGTGTTCATGAAGCGACTGTTGTGTATTGCCAGCGTCATGCGCGCCTGTCAAATTCGGTGTGTTCATGCCGGCAGACAGACAAGCGCCGGTTCCCCTGTAGTTTCCAAGGAGCTTTTCAGATGTCGATCAATCAATGGGCCGTGCGCACGGTCGCCGGTGCCGCCATGGTGCTGGCCAGCATGGCCTTCGGTACCGCACACGCCGCCACCAGCGTTGCAGCAGCGACCGGCGTCTTCACGCAAGCGTCCAACACCGCTGCAGAGCTGGCGAGCACGAACCCTGGCCTCGCGCAGCTGCAGGCGACCGATCTGTTCATCAACGCCGCCGGCGTTCCCAGCTTCGACGGCCCCGGCGCCGCTGGCAATACCGTGCTGACGTTCAACGTCACCCCGGGCGCGCTGGTCGATGCCATTTCCTACAACCTGTCGCTGGCGACCGTGGGCGCGAGCTGGTTGTCGGAGGCTACCGTCTCGTTCCTGAACAGCAATGGCGACGGCGTGGTGTTGAGCGCCGGCTTCGGCAACGACAACCCCGGTACCGGCACTTTCTCTGATTCCGTGCTGCTGTCCTCCTTCGGCCTGACATTCAACATCGGCGCTGACGGCCTGTTGATCGTCGAGTTCTACGAGAGCTTCGACGACGTGCTCGGTGCTGCCGACGCCAACTGGACCGCCGGTGGCATCACGCTGGGCAACATCGGCGTCGTGCCCGAGCCCGGCACCTACGGCATGATGGCGCTGGGCATGCTGGCCGTGGTCGTCGCCGCCCGCCGCCGCAAGGCCTGAACGCAGAGCGCCCTGCACGACGCTTCACAACCAACTGCACACAACGCGCTTCACGGCGCGCCAACAAAGCCCCGCAGGTTCAAGCCGCGGGGCTTTGTACTTTCTGGCGGCTGG